>CAIJZF010000001.1 GCA_903825095.1 uncultured Bacteroidota bacterium
ATCCACCAGCCGTTTTCTTGTGCTTTCACAATTTCAGAAATTTGTAAACTACCCGTAAGTACTACAATAGTTAATACTGCAAAGCCTGCAGACAATTCATAACTTACTATTTGAGCACCGCTTCGCATAGCACCTAATAAAGAGTATTTATTATTACTTGCCCAGCCTGCCATTAAAATACCAATTACGGATAAAGAAGAAACCGAGGAGATATATAAGACCCCAATATTTATATCCCAGATTTGAAAGTTTTTAGCAAATGCAATGGGTGCTAATAATAACATACCCACCATCATCACCACAAAAGGTGCTAGGTTGAATAAAAATTTATCAGCCATATCGGGCACCAAGCCTTCTTTCATAATTAATTTCAAAGTATCGGCCACGGTTTGAAACATACCACCTGGTCCAACACGGTTCGGTCCCAAACGAATTTGAATATGCGCAGCTACCTTTCTTTCCATAAGTACCAATACCAAACCTAATATGGCAAACAAGCTTATAGCTAACAAAATAACAATGACACATTCCATTGCCAGTGCCATGGTGGGATTAAACTTCATAAATAACCAATCTTGAACACTGGTTGTAATTCCTTCTAAACTAAACATGCGTTTCTGTTTTATATAACTTACAATTCAAACTATATTTTATTCGAATATTATTCTATGTCTATCAATCCTATCTATCAATATCAGGTATCACTAAGTCAAGTGTACCCATACTTGCCATTAAATCCCCAATCTTACTTCCTGCTGCAATATGATTCAGTGCAGATAAGTTCGAAAATCCTGGAGACCTGAATTTAATTCTGTGCGGTGTAGTACCACCTTCGCTTACTACAAACACGCCAAATTCACCTCTTGCCGTTTCTACTCTTGTATAAAATTCACCCTTAGGTAGTTTTAATACATTTTTTGTTTTGCCTACAAAATCTCCTTCTGGAATATTGTCAATGAGTTGTTCAATAATGCGAATAGACTGATTCATTTCTTTCACGCGCACTATATAACGCGCAAATGAATCGCCTGCTGTTTCTAATACCTCATCAAATTCTACTTTATCATAAACTTCGTAAGGATAAAGTTTTCTGATATCACAACTTACACCACTAGCTCTTGCAACTGGGCCTGTGCAACCATAAGAAATAGCATCTTCCGCAGTTAATATTCCTACGCCCTTAGTTCTGCTTTGGAAAATAACATTGTTGGTGACTAAATCTTCGTACTCGGTTACTTTAGATTTGAATTGTGTGATAAAGGCTTTTACTTTCTTTTGAAAATCGGGATGAATATCATACATCAATCCACCTGGTACAATATAGTTCATGGTTAATCTTGCACCGCAAGTATCTTCCATAATATCGGTGATCATTTCTCTTTCTCTAAATGCGTAAAAGAAAGGAGTGAAAGCGCCTAAGTCCATGGCCATCGCACCTAACCAAAGTTCATGAGAGGCGATACGTGTTAATTCACTTAAAATTACACGCACATATTTAGCACGGTCTGGTACTTCAATAGCCATGCCTTTTTCAACGAGTAAGGCGCAGCCTAAATTATTAATGTGAGAGGATAAGTAATCCATTCTGCTTGTCACATAAATAAATTGACGATAAGTTAAACTCTCGCACATTTTTTCAATAGAGCGGTGGATATACCCTAAATGCGGTTCAATTTTTTTAAT
>CAIJZF010000002.1 GCA_903825095.1 uncultured Bacteroidota bacterium
AAGTGGATATTATGCTAAAAGAAAAGATGGCCCAGTAGAACATAGTGATTTTAATAAAACATCTATTTCATTAAGAACAGATTATAAAGCCAATGAAAAATTAACTTGGACAAACACTTTAGCATACATTGATTACTATAGTGATATGACTGGAGCCTTGGATAGTTTAAAGTATTTTCAAAAGAATTTTAGCTCTTTGCAAACCTTTACATTTAGAAGTGTGTATGCTTTGAGGTATAAATCAATATTATCTCAACAATGGAACAAAAAAAGTAATACAAGCATTTCGTTTTTATATAGAGACAATTCAATAAAACAAAACCCTTCTTATTCAATAGCTTCCACCACCAATAAAACTTTATTTAAAGGACAAATCAATGACAACTCCTTTAAAACAAATTCAGTAATTGCACAACATACTCAAAAGTTTGATTGGTTAAATGGGAAAATAATTGCAGGTGCCTCTATGGACTTTAGTCCTCAAACCTATTATGCCAAATTTATCTCTATAACAAAAGATTTAAATATTAACAAATTTGTTAGCTATGCGCAAAAGACACCGGATTCTTTGTTGAGTAATTATTCTACTGATATTAGAAATACGGCTGTTTATGTAGATTACGAGATTAGTCCTTTTAAAGGATTTAAAGCAGTTGCTGCAATTCGTTATGACGCCTTTAATTATGACTTTAAGAATGCATTAAAAACAGGCGCCCCTTCAAGCATAAGAACATTTGAAAGAGTAACTCCAAAATTAGGATTTACCTATAACTTCAAAGGAATAGGGTTGTATAGTAATTATAGTGAGGGCTATGTGCCCCCTCAAATTACGGAGTTATTTAATTCAGTATTAGTCCCTTATTTGGATCCTCAAACCTTCAAGAATTATGAAATTGGTGGATGGGTTGCCATTGGGGGAAATAAATTGTATGCCGATTGGAGTATCTATAATTTACAAGGAACAAATGAAATTATATCTGTGAGATTGCCAGATGGTAGTTCTCAAAATCAAAATGCTGGTTCGACCGAACATATGGGAATTGAATACGGTATTAATTATAAGCCCAACGCAGAGTGGTATTTTAGATTTAGTGGAACGAATGCTAAACACAAATACATCAAGAATATTGTAAAAGGTGTAAACTATAATGGCAAAGAAATTAATGGAGCACCAAGATTCATTGCTAATGCTGAGATTGTTTATAAACCTAAATTTATCAAAGGCTTGTTAGTAAGTGCAGAGTGGCAACATCAAGATAAATATTTCACTGATGATTTAAATAAATACACATATGGTGGTTATAATGTAGCCAATTTTAGGGTAGCTTATAAGATAGGTAAAGCAGAGGTGTGGGTTAATGCTTTGAACGCCTTGAATGAATATTATGCTGTTAGTGCAACTTCTGCCCCAGGAACTGCTGTTGGAGTGAATAACAGAACTTACAATATGGGCGACCCAAGAGAAATCACTTTGGGCTTGTCTTATAAATTCGGAAAATAATTTTTAGAATGAGGATAGGGGATGTGATTTACATTCCCTATACTTTTTAAAGTAAAGCGTATGATCAAGAAAAACATATACAAATGGCATAGAATCATTTCAATTGTGATTGCAATTCCTGTGGTTTTATGGGCGGCTAGTGGTTTTATGCATCCTATAATGTCTAGTTTTAGACCCAAGGTGGCCACACAGTTTCTAAGTGCTAAAGCAATAGACAGTAGCTATGAGAAAATAACATTAGAAGAAGCGTTATTAATTAACAAAATTGATTCTTTTAAAAATGTAAGATTAATCCATATAGATACCAATTGGTTCTATCAAGTACAACTAATTGGCAAAGATGAATTAGCTTACTTGAGTGTAAAAAACGGGAAACTTCTTAAAAAAGGGGATTGGATTTATGCCCAATATTTAGCCAGGTATTTTTTAGAAGGTGAAGCCAAAAAAGACAGTTTAAAACAAGATAAAGCTACTGCTCCAATTGTAGAAAATCCAGTTACTGATTGTTGTGACGCTGCCACTGTCTGTGTTTTAAAGCCTAACAAAGGGGCTAAAGTTACAGATGTTCATAAACTAACATCTTTTGATGATGAGTATAAAGATATAAACAGAGTACTTCCTGTTTATAAAGTAGAATTTAAAAGAGAAGATAGCATAAGAGTCTATGTTGAAACCAGTCAAGATCGTTTTGCTTTTGCTGTTGACAATAATAGAGCATTATTTTCTCGAATCTTTGTTATTATTCACACTTGGGAGTGGCTTAGTTTTTTAGGAGTAGGCCGTATCTATATTGAATTAATATTAGTGGGGCTTGCCTTTATAACAAGTATTATGGGATTGTACATCTTCTTTACCACTAAATCCAAAAAAGTAAAAGGAAATGAATTGGTAGCTGCAAGAAGAAATCATCGTTATACCTCAGCTTCCATTTCATTATTCACTTTAATGTTTAGTTTTAGCGGGTTTTATCAAGCGACAACTAAATTTGATAAAGATACTAGAGATCAGTTTTTTGATAAAGCAGTCTATCAAACTACAAGTACACATTTTAATATAGATAGCATAACTAAATATGCTAATAAACCTGTCACAAATATATCTTTGGTAACTAT
>CAIJZF010000003.1 GCA_903825095.1 uncultured Bacteroidota bacterium
AAGTGGATATTATGCTAAAAGAAAAGATGGCCCAGTAGAACATAGTGATTTTAATAAAACATCTATTTCATTAAGAACAGATTATAAAGCCAATGAAAAATTAACTTGGACAAACACTTTAGCATACATTGATTACTATAGCGATATGACTGGAGCCTTAGATAGTTTAAAATATTTTCAAAAGAATTTTAGCTCTTTGCAAACCTTTACATTTAGAAGCGTGTATGCTTTGAGGTATAAATCAATATTATCTCAACAATGGAGTAAAAAAAGCAATACAAGCATTTCGTTTTTATATAGAGACAATTCTATAAAACAAAACCCTTCATATTCAATAGCTTCCACCACCAATAAAACTTTATTTAAAGGACAAATCAATGACAACTCCTTTAAAACAAATTCAATAATTGCGCAACATACTCAAAAGTTTGATTGGTTAAATGGAAAATTAATAGCAGGTGCCTCTTTGGACTTTAGTCCTCAAACCTATTATGCTAAATTTATTTCCATTAAAAAGGATACAGTATCCAACAAATATGTTAGCTATACGCAAAAGACACCGGATTCGTTGTTGAGTAATTATACTACTGATATTAGAAATACGGCTGTTTACTTAGATTATGAGATTAGTCCTTTTAAAGGATTTAAAGCAGTTGCTGCAATTCGTTATGACGCGTTTAATTATGACTTTAAGAATGCATTAAAATCTGGCGCCCCTTCAAGCGTAAGAACATTTGAAAGAGTAACTCCAAAATTAGGATTTACCTATAACTACAAAGGGATTGGTTTGTATAGTAATTATAGCGAGGGCTATGTGCCTCCTCAGATTACGGAGTTATTTAATTCAGTATTAGTCCCTTATTTAGATCCTCAAACCTTCAAGAATTATGAAATTGGTGGATGGGTTGCCATAGGGGGAAATAAATTGTATGCAGATTGGAGTATCTATAATTTACAAGGAACCAATGAAATTATATCTGTGAAATTGCCAGATGGTAGTTCTCAAAACCAAAATGCTGGTTCGACAGAACATATGGGAATTGAATACGGCATTAATTATAAGCCAAATACAGAGTGGTATTTTAGATTTAGTGGAACAAATGCTAAACACAAATACATTAATAATATTGTAAAAGGAGTAAATTATAATGGGAAAGAAATTAATGGAGCCCCTAAGTTCATTGCCAATGCAGAAATAGTGTATAAACCTGAATTTATAAAAGGTTTATTAGTAAGTGCAGAATGGCAACATCAAGACAAATACTTCATGGATGATTTAAATAAATACACATACGGCGGTTATGACATTGCGAATTTTAGAGTTTCCTATAAAATAGGTAAAGCTGAGGTGTGGGTTAATGCTTTGAACGCCTTGAATGAATATTATGCTGTTAGTGCAACTTCTGCCCCAGGAACTGCTGTTGGAGTGAATAATAGAACTTACAATATGGGAGACCCAAGAGAAATCACTTTGGGCTTGTCATATAAATTCGGAAAATAAAGTAAACATAAAAGATTATGATCAAGAAAAACATATACAAATGGCATCGCATCATTTCAATTGTAATTGCAATACCGGTGGTTTTATGGGCGGCTAGTGGTTTTTTGCATCCTATTATGTCTAGTTTTAGACCTAAGGTTGCCACTCAGTTTCTAAGTGCGAAAGCCATAGACCGTAGTTATGAGAAAATAACTTTAGAAAAA
>CAIJZF010000004.1 GCA_903825095.1 uncultured Bacteroidota bacterium
AATACTTCTAAGAAAGCGGCTAGGTATATTATTGACCATGCAGGAGCCACTGAAAAAACAATTGAATTTTTAAAAGAGCAGCATTTTTTAAAATAAGAATGGCTACTTTTGACTGACACAGAAAAGCAATACAAATAGCATTATGTTTATTGAACAAAATATTACAGGAGAAAGACGCGGTTGGATAGAAGTGGTTTGCGGCAGCATGTTTAGCGGCAAAACAGAAGAGTTAATTAGAAGATTAAAAAGAGCGAAGATTGCTAATTTACAAGTAGCTATCTACAAGCCAGCAACCGATACTCGTTTTGATGTAAATAAAGTAGTGAGCCACGATGCTAATTCAATTGAATCTATACCGGTTAAAAATGCAAGTGAAATTTTAAGCCTGGCTAAAACAGCCGATGTGATTGGTATAGACGAAGCACAATTTTTTGATGCAGCCATTATTGAAGTTTGTGAAACACTGATGATGCAAGGCAAAAGAGTCATTGTAGCAGGACTGGATATGGATTATTTAGGCAAGCCCTTTGGACCTATGCCCTCTTTACTAGCCACCGCCGATTTTATTACCAAACTTCATGCTATTTGTGTAAAGTGCGGACACTTAGCGAATATTTCATACAGAACTAGTGATGAAGAAGGGACCGTGGTATTAGGGGAGAAAAATAATTACGAACCTAGATGTCGCATTTGCGCCACTAAATAATATTCGCTTTAGCAAATAAAGTAAAATGAAAATACATTTGAAATCGATTCTTACTTTATTGAAAAAAGACATGTTGCTTGAATTCAGACAACAGTATACTTTTTTTGGTATTTTATTATATATAGCCTCTACTACCTTTGTTATTTACCTAACCATGGGCCAGCCCGATGATGAAGTATGGAATGGTTTATTTTGGATTACGCTTCTATTTATTTGTATTAATACGGTAGCCAGAAGTTTTTTACAAGAAGGTAGAGGTCGCATGCTTTATTTTTATACCATTGCAAGCCCTATTCATTTTATCTTTTCTAAATTAATTTACAATAGCTTACTCATGTGCTTTATGAGTGGACTAAGTTTGCTATTATTTATTTTATTATTAGGCAATCCCTTAGAGCATAGTTTATTATTCTTTGGTATGAGTTGTTTAGGCGGTATTAGTTTAAGCTTGGTATTTAGTTTCTTAGCAGCCATTGCTTCTAAAGCACAGCAACCCTCTGCTATTATGGCTATACTGGGTTTCCCCTTAATCATTCCTCAGCTCATGTTACTTATGAAAATTGCCAATATCGCATTTGCCGATGTAGTGCAAAATGGACTACCCCAATTAGTGGGTTTATTATGCGGCTTCGATATTATGATTGTAGCGCTTTCTTATATTCTCTTTCCTTTTCTATGGAAAGAGTAAGACTAAAACTGCAAATGACGAACAGTCTGTCCGTTATTAATAAGTTGCTTCAAAGATTCTATTCCAATATTCAAATGTCTTTGTACAAATTCAGCAGTTACTTTAGAATCGCTTGCTTCTGTTTTAACTCCTTCTGGTACCATGGGAGAATCACTCACTAATAATAAAGCCCCTGTTGGAATTTTATTGTAAAAGCCTACTGTAAAAATAGTAGCTGTTTCCATATCAATGGCGTAAGCTCTAATATCGGTTAAATATTCTTTGAATTTTTCATCGTGCTCCCATACTCTTCTATTGGTTGTATAAACTGTACCTGTCCAATAATCTACATTGTTATCTCGTATGGTGGTAGAAATTGCTTTTTGTAAAGCAAAGGCAGGAAGTGCAGGAACTTCTGGTGGAAAATAATCGTTGGAAGTACCCTCTCCTCTTATCGCTGCAATAGGTAATATTAAATCACCTATTTTATTTCTCTTTTTCAATCCTCCACATTTTCCTAAAAACAAAACAGCTTCTGGTTGAATGGCAGTTAGCAAGTCCATAATAGTGGCAGCCCCAGGGCTACCCATTCCAAAGTTTATAATAGTAATACCATCTGCTGTGGCGCATTGCATAGGACGGTCTTTTCCAATCACTTCCACCTTATGCATTTCTGCAAACATGTTCACATAATGGCTAAAATTGGTCAGTAGTATAAAGCGACCTAATTGGTCTAAGCTAGCTCCCGTATACCTTGGTAACCAATTCTCTACGATTTCTTCTTTTGTTTTCATACTATCAAATTTTAAGGTTTCAACTACTTATCTTTGGACAAAGTATTATATAAAAATACGAATTTTAATTTAAATGATAGTTCTACCTTATCCAAGCTACCCTTTTAAAATAAAAGCTATCAATGGGAAAGATCAAATATTTGACCCCTTTAGAAAGACTTGGGTGGTACTTACACCTGAAGAATGGGTAAGACAAAACCTATTGCAATACCTTGTTCAAACGCTTCACTATCCTTCCAGTTTAATAGCGGTAGAAAAAGAAATTAAATTAGGCGAGCTATCCAAACGATTTGATATAGTCGTATATAAAAATGAATTGCCCTGGATGATTATTGAATGTAAAGAAGCAAAGGTTGCCTTAAATGAAAAAACAATGGGACAGATTTTACAGTACCAACAAGTTTTAACGGCACAGTATTTATTTATTAGCAATGGGCATGAAACAATGGGTGCTAAAATAGAAACGGGGAAACTGCAAGCCTTGCAAAATTTCCCCGAATACTTATAAAATATTTTTATACTTAAACGAATCTTCCAACTACTAAGGGAAGATACCTAATTCAGCATAAGAAGTTCCTACTTTATTAATGGCACAAACATAGGCTGCTGTGCGCATATCTGGTATAGAAGGATTGGCTTTCCAAATATCCATAATTTCTCTAGTAGCATTAATCATAGTTTCTTCTAATCCGCTATGCACTAAATCAATTTCATCCGGACCATGTGCGATAATTTCTTTTTCAGACTCAG
>CAIJZF010000005.1 GCA_903825095.1 uncultured Bacteroidota bacterium
ATCAGTTCTAAGGTCATGGGTTATTAAAAACATGGCCTGAGAGCTTGCCAGGACCAATGCAGCTAATAAAGCTATCTCTTTGGCGTAATAGAGCCTAGTAAACTTATAAGTGCTATAAATAGCTAAAACTGCCATCAAAATAGAAGGTATTCTAAAGGCAATATCGTTAATGCCGAATATATACATGCTTAAAGCGCTAACCCAGAATAATAAGGGGGGTTTATCTAGGTAATCCTTGCCTTGGTCAAAAATTTGTAGGAAGCTTTTGTTTAAAAGCATTTCCCTAGAAATATTCGCATATTGAACTGAATCAATTTCCATTAAGGGGACCGAAATACTACCTATAATATAAACAACTATACATAGAATTATATAGAATAAATATATGTTATCCAATTTGCCTGTCCTGTTAAATAGCATTATTATAATAATTTATTGTTACCAAATTTATTTTCTCTAATAAATTAAAAAAAATTATCTAAATTGATTTTAAGATAATTTTCAACCCCTATATAAATATACAAATGATTATCAACAAAATTTCAATAATTGTTCCTGCATTTAATGAAGAGTCTACTATTTCCATCATAGCAGATAAATTATTAAACCTTTATCTGGTAAATAATATAAAAAAGGAAATTATCATTGTTAATGACTGCTCTACAGACAATACTGAGCATTTAATACAAAATATAATTAAGTCAAATCCTACGGCTGAAATTAAATCTATTAAACATGAGAAAAATTTAGGAAAAGGGGCGGCTATTCATTCCGGAATCAAAAATGCTACAGGCGACTACCTAATTATCCAAGATGCAGATTTAGAATACGACCCTTCTGAAATTAATAAGCTATTAAAGCCGGTATTAGATGGCTATGCCGATGTTGTTTATGGTTCTAGATTTATAGGAGGCGCACCGCATAGAATTTTATTTTTCTGGCATACCATTGGAAATAAGTTCCTAACTTTTTTGTCAAATTTCTTTACCAATTTAAATTTGACAGATATGGAAACTTGTTATAAGCTTTTTAAAACTAGTATTATAAAAACTATTTCTTTAAAAGAAAAAAGATTTGGTTTTGAGCCAGAAATAACTTCAAAAATTGCTAAAATTAAAGGTATTCGTATTTATGAAGTGGGTATCTCTTATTATGGAAGAACTTATTTAGAAGGGAAGAAAATTAATTGGAAAGATGGCTTCAAGGCTATTTATTGTATTATTCGATATAATTTATTTAACTAACCTTGTGTAATTAACCAATTTCATAATTTTATATTCCTTATATCTAGTTAACCAAATAAAAAAGGGAATGTAGAAACATCCCCCGTTTTGTCTACTAAAGACATTCACCTTTACTTTGTCTAACTTACTAACCCAGTTTAAACCAGCCATCAAATAATTTATCTCCATCAATTTTGAATTCTTTTTGATCTACCACTTCATTATCTACTTTTTTGATAAGCTTCACCCATTGTCCCTTTGATTGAAATTGATTATTTAAAAAAGCACTGAACCCTAGCTTACGATTGTCTTTTAGTAAAATTTCTTTTGACCAACTATTTCCTCGAAACTCTTTTATCCAAGGGCGGCCGTTTTCATCTGTATACCAGACCTGGCCAAAGGTTTCAAAACTTACTTCAATAATTAACTCCACTTTAATTAAAGGCAAGGTATCCATTATCCTATTATTGGGAAATAGGTTATAGATATCTTTAACTGAAATACTACGTGGGGACATGTTTTACAATTATATTCAATAGTAATGTAGAACATAATTGTAACTAGAATATGAATTATTGGTTAACAAATTGTATTCTGTCCAATAATAGAAAATTATCGAGGTGCTTATATATGTTTAATATATAACTTTTTGGTATGCTTAAACTTTTTTCTAGTATAAAAATTCTGCGTGGTGGTAGAAGTTAAATTACAGAGTACTTCTATTTTATTAAAACCCAATTTAGACGCTTTTTCATAAATGTATAAAAATAGCTCGTCTGCTAAATACATTTTACGATAATTAGGAGCTATGTAAAATTCGTGAATTTGTAAATTAGGCTTATTGTCTATAAAGCTTTCAACTTTATCGCACACAATAAATCCAATTTGATTGCCTAATACTATTTCTAGAATATATATAAAACTTGCCTTACTGCTTAACTTCTTTTTAAATTGTTCATTAAACACTTGTTCGTCAATGTGTTTACCATATACTTCCTGTATGGCTTGATAGAAATATTCAAAATCGGTTAGTAGCGCCTTTCTTATTTGCCAATCTCTAATTAACATAAATTACCATTTTTAAAGAAACAAATTTCAAACAAATATGCGCCAATGAATGTAAAGAAAAAGTTAACTAGATATTAATAAATTGTTACTACAATAAATTGTTACTACTCTGTATAGGTCTTTTTAAGCTTATTTATTTTAGAGGTATTGAGTCCTAGCTGCTTTTGTAAATAAGTATCGATACTGCCGTATTTAGCCCTAATAGTGTCAAAAGTAGCAGCTATATACTCCTTCTTGGCGCCCATTAAATTACTAGCTGTTTTTTCATCTAACCCATAATACCTTGTCATTTGAGTAATGGTTTTGGCATTTTCATTACGACGATAATAGTTGGTTGCTTCGTAGTCTTCAAAAATAGTTTGCTCATCCACTCCTAGTGCATATAAAATTAAAGCGGCTGCAATACCTGTTCTGTCCTTACCAGCGGTGCAATGAAATAACATTGGACTAGCCGTTTTATTGGACAGCAAACTATCAAATAAAGGTGTGTAACGGTCTTTAAATGGTGTCAAAACAGTATAAAAACTCATCATGAATGAATCTGACTTTAAATACTTACCCATATTCTTCATATAGTTGCTATCACCAACATTTTCACTGCCTGCTGGTAGTGAAATACGAGTAGTACCTGTAGGTATTTTGTCTGGCGCCGTTTTTACTTCATAAGGGCCTCTAAAGTCAAAATCGTATTTAATATGTAAACCTTCTATTTTAGCAAGGTCGGCATCGGTTAAGGTGTTTAATGCAGCTGAGCGGTATAATAATCCCATTTTAACCTTTTTGCCGTCCTTTGTTTTATACCCACCTAAGTCTCTAAAATTAACGGCCCCTTCCAATTTAACCTCTCTAGTGGTGCTGTCTGCAATTTGAGCAAAGCTTGTTGAAGCAACTAAAATTATCATAAGAAATAACACTATTCTTTTCATAAAAATATTTTTTATTACAAATTAAAAAAGTGGGGAGCAAATGCTCCCCACTTATATGTAAGATTATAAGATAATCAATTATTTAATTAACCACATTTTTGCATTCAAGTCATCTGTACCTCCATATTGAGAAGATATAGCTGCTGCATTGTTTGTTTTATTGTAATTCACTTCATCAACTGGATACTGCCATCTTAATGGAATTTTAAATGTAGGCGTTCCAATACCAACACCACCTTCTTTAAAAGCAGGCACTCCTGTTCTTCTCCATTGGTAGAAAGATTCAAATCCAGAATTCAAAAAGAAGGAAACATATTTTTGAGTTAGAATTTGATTTAAACCTTTTGCTGCATCTGAAGAATAAGCAATATTGGTTAAGAATGTATTTACATCCAAAGTGGCTGTACCTAAGTTAGGCTTAGTACCATCATTGTTATTTACAATTACTGTTCCACCTTGTTTGATTGCATACCAGTCTAAAGAAGCTTGCACACCCTTAGTATACCAAGTAGCAGCTGATTGACTTGTTACCCAACCTCTGTTCACTGCTTCAGCAATGTTAAAACATAATTCGCTATAACCTATCAAAATATAAGGCTCAGATATTGTACCACCAATGTTTAATGGGGTCATGTATCTGTTGTAGTTTAAACCAGCAAGTGGTGTATTATTTGTAAAAGAATATTTCATTGCAGAAATAGATGAATCTTGTACTTGACCTACATAGTTTGAGAAACTACCCACTGGGTTTGCAGCGTCAATACTTAAAACACCTGGAGATAATAAAGCTATTACTCTTGGGTCCTTATTAGGAACAGTCGCATCGGTCCAAGTTTTAGAAATATTAATACAGTTATTGTACTGAGCATAACCATATCTCTGAGGAGGATATTGGTTATAAGCTGAGTTAAATTTGTATACCATATTATCGCTATTAGAGGTCATAATAGGATACTGTGTTGGGTTGCCAATAATAGCAGCAAATTGAGACTTAATATTTAAATCCGCATTATCTTCTGCTCTTTTGCTTAAAGAAATTAATACTCTTAATTTGTAAGAGTTAATTACTTTTTGCCATTGTATATAAGTTAAACCAAATATATCACCAGCATCTACTTTAGTATTTGCATTGGCAGTAGAA
>CAIJZF010000006.1 GCA_903825095.1 uncultured Bacteroidota bacterium
ATCCTCACTTAAAGCAGCTATAGGATAAGTACCTTGATTCGTAGCAATACAAGTTTGAGCAAAATTACCAGCAGGGCCACCATGTACATTTAATAGTAAGGGTACTTTTTTGCCAGCAGTATAGTGTAAGGGATAAGTTAATAAACCTTCAATTTCTAAACCATCTGCACCTTTCCATTTAATAAGTTCGGTTCTAGCTAAAGGCAATGCAGCCATACCAGCATTAATAGAAGTAATTTTTACAGGAGCATACTCATTTAATTTACTTACATATAATTCAGGAAACTGTGAAGTGTTTTGTAAAGTAAATGAAATATAGCTATGTGATGCATTTATTTTAGCAGCCCCTATATAATTTTTTTCACCCTTGCTTAATTCACTCATACTTTTTCCATCTACACTTAATGTATAAATAGTTGTCATAGTTTTATTCATCTCTGACCATAGAATATTTTTTCCATCTGCCGTCCAACCCAAAATACTTCCATCTTCATTAGGGGTTGCTTTTAATCGCCAAGTTTTTCCATCGGCTACAGCATAAATCTGCGCATGTTTTGCACCAGGCCAATCGTTCGGGTTTTCAGTACAATAATAACTAATCAAAGTTCCATCTGGACTAAACTGAGGAGAAGATTCTCCTGCAGGCGTGTTCGCAATATTTTTAACAACACCTGTCTCAATATTGATTAATGCTATATCGCTATAAGTATTATCATTGGCCTTGGTAGACTTACCATAACTGTATACAATGCTTGTCCCGTCTGCGTTCCAATCAAATGCATACACAGAATTATTTTCTTTTGTCAATACTTTTTGAATATATTTTTGAGCAGAATCTTTATGATGGATCCAGTATACTTGTAATCGGTTTTGCTTTAATTCTGCCTCATATATATACCAATCGTTTTTTGCTTTTTTATTTTTTTCTTCTTTATCTGTTGCAGCGTCTGCTACTATCACAGCAATTTTATTTCCATCATTACTCCATTCAAATTCACTTACGCCCCCTTTGGTATCTGTAATTTTTTCTGCTTCCCCACCTGTCACAGGTAAAATGTAAACATTATTTTTTCCATCGCGAGAGGAAGTGAAGGCAATAGATTTATTATCAGGGCTCCATTTGGGGTTTGAATTATTTTTATCTCCTGTAGTTAATTGTTTAGCATTTGATCCATCAATAGCGCTTATCCATATTTGGTTTACATATTCGCTTCTATCCTCTGTCATCATAGCTTCTCTAATGGTATACACTACCTTGGTTCCATCACCAGAAACCTGTGCACTACTTACATTTTTAATTTTTAATACTTGCTCAGGGCTCCAATTTTTTTGTGCCAGTAAAAGAAGGGGAAAGAAAAATACAAATAATAGTAATTGATGCTTTTTCATACAATATGTTTTAGTTAAAAATTAGGTACTTCAATTTAAATCATTTTGGTGGTTTATAGCTGCAAAAAACTGCCATGATTTTAGTAACTTCATTTTTAATCTTTATCTTATTAAGCGCTATTTATGAATGTCTATCAGAAAACCTTGTTTTTTATACTTTGCCCCTTTGTATTATTTGCTCAAAAAAAAGCAGTTAAAAAAAAGAAGCCTAGCCCTGTAGCAACCGCCCCTGCGGCCACTGCTTCTATACAACAGCCGTTAAAGCTTTGGTATTCAAATCCTGCCCAATATTTTGAAGAGGCATTAGTATTAGGCAATGGACTTCAAGGCGCTACGGTTTTCGGTGGCATATCTACCGATAAAATTTATTTAAACGACCTCAGTTTATGGTCGGGGGAGCCAGTGAATGCAAACATGAATCCGCAGGCCTATAAAAATTTACCGGCAGTGCGTAAAGCCCTGCAAGAAAACAATTATAAAAAAGCAGCAGAGCTTCTAAAAAAGTTACAAGGAAAGTTTTCCGAATCGTATGCGCCA
>CAIJZF010000007.1 GCA_903825095.1 uncultured Bacteroidota bacterium
AGACATCATCCGTTCACTTCGCCTAAGCCCGATCATATTAATATTATGATTAACAATGCACCAGAAATTAAAGACGCTGCTAAATATTTAGAGCATCCTTATGCGGGCATTAAAGCCAATGCTTATGATATGGTATTGAATGGCAATGAAATTGGCGGTGGTTCTATTCGTATTTTCCAAAGAGCCCTTCAAGAAAAAATGTTTGCAGCTTTAGGCATGAGTCCAGAAGAGGCACAACATAAATTTGGATTTTTATTAGGTGCCTTTGAATACGGTGCACCTCCACATGGTGGTATCGCCTTTGGTTTTGACCGTTTATGCGCTTTATTAGGTGGCAGTGAAAGTATTAGAGATTTTATTGCTTTCCCTAAAAACAATAGCGGCCGTGATGTAATGTTAGACGCCCCTAGTAGCATTGACGATAAGCAGTTCGAGGAATTGCAAATAAAATTGAATTTGAAAAAAGACTAGAACAATAATAGACTAATACTATACTCAGCATGGCTCCGAATTTAAAATTATACACGGTACTTTCTTATATACTTATCCCTATTGCTTTGTTTTTTGCCTTCATGGATATTGTGTTATTATTTTCTTCCTTAGCCAATCCAAGTGCTTTAATTATGGTATTTATTTTAGCATGTTTAGTTATTTATACTTTTGCAAGTTTTAAGTTTTTAAAAGCGGGCATAGAAAAAGAAGTAGCGCAAAGTTCAAAATTGAAAGATTGGATTAAAGTAAATGCCTATGTAAGCTTTTTCTTATGTAGTTTATTTTTCATTAATGCGATAAGTATATTAATAAGTAGTGATGTTGTTTTATTAAAATTTATTGACGAATTTTTAGTACAACAACCCACTATGCCCAAAGAAATTACCAATGCCCTTATTTTATCTTTATTAAAAGGGGTTTCCATATTTCTTCTTTTCACAGGTATTGTAGGACTTATTCATATTAGAACTAGCCTTCGTCTAGTAAAGCAGTATGAGTATTTATTTGAATAACCATGAACCATGCCATTCCTTTAGCAGAGCGACTTAGGCCCCAAACACTGAGTGATTTAGTGGGGCAGGAACATTTATCTAGTCAGGAGTCGGTATTACAAAAAGCTATTTCTAAAGGGAAACTGCCTTCCATGATTTTATGGGGGCCTCCTGGTGTAGGCAAGACTACCCTTGCAAATATTATTGCCACTAGTTCTAATACTGCCTATTACCAATTAAGTGCCATTAGCAGTGGGGTGAAGGAACTAAGAGAAGTAATAGAAGAAGCGAAAACAAAACAGGGTGCTATATTATTTATTGATGAGATTCACCGTTTCAATAAAGGACAACAGGATGCACTATTAGGTGCCGTTGAAAAAGGCATTATTACTTTAATTGGTGCCACTACCGAAAACCCAAGTTTTGAAGTAAATAGCGCCTTACTTAGCAGGTGTCAAGTATTTATTTTAAAAGCCCTGGACGAAAAAGCACTACTACAATTAATTAATCAGGCCATTGAGAAAGACGAGCTATTCAAAGGACAAAATATTCAAATTAAAGAAACGGAAGCCTTGTTTCAATTATCGGGAGGTGATGGTAGAAAATTATTAAATCTATTAGAACTTTCTGTAGAGGCTTTAATTGATATTGAAAAAAGCGGCAGCCCCCTTGTATTAACCAATGACTGGGTAATGGAAGTGGCACAAACCAATATTGCACTATACGATAAAAACGGAGAACAACATTATGATATTGTATCTGCATTTATTAAAAGCATGAGAGGCTCCGACCCCAATGGAGCGGTGTATTGGTTATCTAGAATGATTGCTGGCGGAGAAGAGGTAAAGTTTATAGCAAGAAGAATGTTAATTTTTTCAAGTGAAGATATTGGTAACGCGAACCCCAATGCATTTTTATTAGCCAATGCTTGTTTTGATGCAGTGAATAAAATTGGTTATCCAGAAAGTAGAATCATTTTATCTCAGTGTGCAATTTATTTAGCCAGCTCTCCGAAAAGCAATGCCTCTTATGAAGCTATTAGTAATGGTCTTACACTAGTAGACAAAACAGGTAATTTACCCGTACCACTTCATTTACGCAATGCCCCTACTAAACTCATGAAGGATTTATCCTATGGTAAAAACTATCAGTATTCACATAAGGGTGAAAATAATTTCATTGAGCAAGAATACCTACCAGATACAATAGTGAATACAGCCCTGTATCAGCCTCAGCAAAATACACGCGAACAAGAAATTAGAAAGTTTTTACAAGAGCGTTGGAAAGGCAAGTATGGTTATTAAGTGGTTGTTAAGTGGTTATTGATTGTTATTTATATTTAATTAGTCATCATTTATTATATCTGATTTAATTTATCTTAATTATTTTATTCCTATTTTTGTTTCATGAGTACAAATACCAATCTAAGATGGGTTACTAAAACATTTAACGAGCTAAATGCAAATGAACTGTATGCATTACTAAGATTAAGAAGCGAGGTATTTGTGGTAGAACAGAATTGCATTTTCTTAGACATGGACAATAACGACCAAAAAGCATATCACACTATTGGTTTTATAGGAGAGGAAGTAGTAGCTACTACCCGATTATTCGATAAAAATATTATGTACGATGGCTACCAAAGTATTGGCCGCGTGGTAGGTTCTCCCAAACATAGAGGCTTGGGCATTGGCAAGGCCTTAATGCAATACTCTATTCAAGAATGTGAAAGGTTATTTGGCAAAGGCCCTATTAAAATTGGCGCTCAATTATATCTAAAGAAGTTTTACAACGAACAAGGCTTTGAACAATCGGGCGATGTGTATTTAGAAGACGAGATTGATCATATTCCTATGATACGCGCAGAAAAATTATAGAGTTCTTAATTATAGACTTCTTAGTTTAAATAATCTTTTTCTTTACCCCTTCATTTCAAGTGCTAAAAACTTAGCCGTATGTGTTTTTGATTTTTTGATCATATCTTCGGGTGTTCCTGTAAATTGAATAACTCCTCCACCACTTCCTCCTTCTGGACCTAGGTCAATTATATGATCGGCTACCTTTATCACATCCATATTATGTTCAATGACTAAAACTGTATTGCCTCTGTCCACCAAACGGTTTAGTACCCCAATTAATAATTGAATATCTTGAAAATGTAGTCCTGTTGTAGGCTCGTCTAAAATATAAAATGTTTTGCCTGTATCTTTTTTACCAAGCTCGGTAGCTAATTTAACGCGTTGTGCTTCTCCCCCACTTAATGTAACGGCCGATTGTCCTAAAGTAATATAACCCAGTCCTACTTCTAGAAGTACTTTTAGTTTTCTATAAATAAAAGGCACTGCTTGGAAAAAATCACAGGCTTCTTCTACCGTCATGTTTAGTACATCACTAATAGACTTTCCTTTATATCTAATTTCTAAAGTTTCTCTATTGTATCTCTTGCCTCCACATTTTTCACTGTGCACATATACATCTGGTAAGAAATTCATTTCAATTACACGCATTCCTCCTCCTTCACATACTTCACAACGACCACTTTTTACATTGAAAGAAAAACGACCCGCTTGATAACCTCTAATTTTTGCTTCAGGCACAGAAGCGAATAAAGTTCTGATATCTGTAAAAAAACCACAGTAAGTAGCAGGATTACTACGAGGGGTTCTTCCAATAGGAGACTGATCTATCTCAATTACTTTATCTATTTGCTCAATGCCTTCCACTTTAACAAATGGCATAGGCTTGGTTTTGCTATTATAACAAAACTGAGAAAGAATAGGATATAAGGTTTCATTGATTAAAGTAGACTTTCCACTTCCACTCACACCCGTCACTACCGTAAATGTGCCTAAAGGAAAACTGCAGTTTACTTTTTGCAAAGTATTACCCGTAGCTCCTTTAATTTGTATACTTAAACCATTGCCCTTTCTTCTCTCTGCAGGTATTTCAATTTTCTTTTTACCTGCTAAAAATAAAGCGGTATCCGATTTTAATTTAATAATTTCTTGTGGTGTGCCTTCTGCTACAATATGACCACCGTGAATACCCGCTCTAGGGCCAATGTCCACTAAATAATCGGCAGCCATCATAATGTCTTTATCATGCTCCACTACTAAAACAGTATTACCAATATCGCGTAATTGTTTAAGCGCTGTAATTAAGCGTTGGTTATCGCGTTGGTGAAGTCCAATAGAAGGTTCATCTAAAATATAAGTAATGCCTTGTAATTGAGAACCAATTTGAGTGGCCAAGCGAATTCTTTGAGACTCTCCTCCACTAAGGGATTTAGAAGGCCTGCTTAAAGACAAATAAGACAAACCTACATTCATTAAAAAAGAAATACGGTCGTCAATTTCTTTTAATATACCAGATGCAATTTGAGTATCCTTTTTATCAAGCTTCGCTGGTATTTTTTTAAACCATTCCTGCAAAGCGTCTAAATGCATATCATTTAAAGCAGCAATATTTTTATCATTCACTTTAAACCATAAACTATCTTTTCTCAGTCTTGCTCCCTCACAGGTAGGACAAGTATTTAATTCCATATAGCCTTCCACCCAAGCTTTTAAATGATCGGTGCTTTGAGAAGAAGTAAACCATCTTTTCATCATAGGCACAATACCTTCATAGCTACCTGTATATTCATTGGGAATGTTCTCATCGTTTAAGTCCATATCCAAAGTGGAAGAAATATTTTTATCTCCAAACAAAATTAAATTCAAATGTTCCTTAGATAAATCTTGAATGGCTTTGTCTAAATTTATTTTATGCTTTCTTGCG
>CAIJZF010000008.1 GCA_903825095.1 uncultured Bacteroidota bacterium
AAAATATTCAAAAATTAGACGAGCTTGATCAAAAAATAGAAGCACTAGACCCTATGGGAACTGCCGCTATTATACATTTAGAAACTGCTGATGGTAGCCTACCTTATACTAGAATAGAAAAAATAATAACGAGGGCTTTTAAGTTTCAGCCTCAATATGTTACAAAATCGACGCTTACTAAATCAAGTAGTCGTGTTTATGAATATAGAAGTTATGAAAGCCCTACAGAAGCTATGCATTTAAAAAAAGTACATATGTTTAATGAAGGTGGAGAAGTAACACTTTTCGAAAGCCTTAATTTTAATGCAATATTTTATTCTAAAGTAATTGCAGGAAGCAGCATGCCTAATTTAATTTACATGACTAGCTTTAATAATATGGAGGACCGCAATGCCCATTGGAAGTCGTTTGGAGAGGCTCCTCTTTGGAAAAAGATTTCTGCCGCTCCTGAATATTTAAATACAGTGAATAGAAATGAGACTGTACTAATGAGTGCGCGTGATTATGCCGATTTTTAATCGACTAATTCAACGCCCATTAATTTAATCAGTTCTAATTGCGCATTACAAAGCTGATACTGGTATTGCAATTGATTTAACAGTGCTCTTTGGTAGTCTGCATTGGTAGATGTTATTTCAATAGGAGTAGCTGTTCCATTTTTTAATTTACTCACACTTAATTTTTGCGCTAGTGCTGCTTGCTCAATTTGAGTGGCTGCATTTTTAATTCTAGCTTGGTTGCTTTGAATATCAATTAAAGCTGCTTGAATATCTTTTTCAAAATCGTGAATTTGTGCCACAACATTGGTTTCACTTAAAGCCAAACTACGCTCTTGAATTTTAATTTGTTGTTTTATCTTACCGCCATTAAACAAAGGTACCGAAAACCCAATACCTGCATTGTAATTGAAACGAGGGTCGTTAATTTGAGGGAGGTAGCCATTTCTAGAACCTACACTAGCCTTCATGCCTACATAAGGACGCTCATTTAATTTCGTAATAGCCACATCTGCCTTCGTAACATTCACTTTATCCTTGGCAATGGCTATGCTTGGATTATGTATCAAGGCCATTTGCATGGCTTCATCCGATGTATAATTTTTTAAGCTAATGCTTAATTGTGATTCACTAATAGTGGCCACCCCAGTTGCATAATTTAATAAATTCAATAATTTTTTCAAATTGGTTTCTAAGTCAATTTTTCTATTTAACTCGTTATCTATTTTAGACTGAATAGTAAGTAGGTCTAATTGAATGGCATTGCCATTTTTTAGTTGGGTTTCAATAATGGTTTTATTCTCTGTCAATAATTGCAGCACTTGATTTTGAATCTCAATGGCTTTTTTGGCATATATAATTTGATAGTAGAGCTGACTTATTTGAAAAAACAAACTATGCTTTAATTGTTCTGCTACATGCTTTGAGGTTTGTAATTCTAATTTAGCTTTTTGAATATTGGATGCTAATCTTCCAAAATCAAATAAAGTATAGCTACCATTTAAAGCGCCTGAAACATTGTGAACAGGTGCAAATTGAAAAGTTTTTTCTCCAAAAGCTACTTCGATTTTAGGTTGCACATAAGCATAACTTGCATCCATGGTAATATCTGGATACTTATTCAACTCTGTTAAAGTAAGTTTATCTTCTGCTAATTGCACAGACTGTTGCACTTCCTTTACTTTTGGAAAGTATTGCAAAGACTGGTTTAGTAAATTTTTAAGTTCCCCATTTATTAAACTTTGTGCCATGGAACTAGTGTAAGTACTTACCAACACTACCATACATAAAACTATTTTTTTCATATCTCTTTACTTTATAAGTATAAATACATTTTATTTTAATGTGCTTCTGCAGCAGCTTTTGCCGTAGCTTCATCTGTTTTTTTATTCGTTCTTAAAAAGAATACTAAAGGAATAACTATAATAAAGAAAATTCCTACTAATCTGAAAGTATCTAAATAAGATAAATAATAAGCCTGTCTATCTACCGACATATCAATCATTTTATAAGCTCTCTGTGTTGCGCCATGCAAGTCACCTGTTTTAGCAGCAATACCTTGTGTAACAGCCGTCACTCTTTCCTGCCACTGTGCTCCATCCGATGGCATATTCGCAATTAAATTGGTACGGTGTTGGAAATATTGTCTAGCCACATAGTTATTGGCCATCGCAATTCCAAAGGCACCACCTAATTGACGAATCATATTATTTAAGGAAATGCCCGCTGCATAGTCCTTGGGGGCTAAACCTACTACGGCCTGATTAATTAAAGGCAATTGACTCATTGAAATACCAAAGGCTCTTATTAATAAAGGCCAGAAAAAATCCCATTTGCCCGCATCGAGTGGCATAGCCGCACTATAAAAAGCATAAACGGAAAACAAACTAAAACCAACAATTACAAAAGGAATAGGTGATACTCCCTTGCTCATTAATTTTCCAATGATGGGCATCATAATCACACCTGCTAGTGTGGGAGGTAATAAAGAAATACCTGTTTCAAAGGCAGTATAGCCCATAATTCTTTGCGCTAGTACTGGATATACAAATACAGAAGTAAACAAACCAAATCCCGCCACAAAAGTAAAAATAGTAGTGAAGGCTAAGTTTCTATTTTTAAGTACCCTTAAATTCACAGCAGGTTGTTTGATATTTAATTCATACAGTATAAAAGAGATGAGTCCAATCACTGCAATACCAGAACAGTAACGAATCGTTTCACTATTAAACCATTCTTCCGATTCTCCTCTTTCTAGTACATATTGCAAACATCCAATACCTGCCGCGAGTAGCATAATACCGGTATAATCAATTTTAATGGCATCCTTGCCCTTGCCCTCTCCTTCTTTTTTATCAATAAAAGTGAAAGATAAAAAGGTAGCAATAATACCAATAGGAATATTAATGGTGAAAATTAAAGGCCAGCTATTGTGTTCAATAATCCAGCCTCCTAAAGTAGGACCTAAGGTGGGTCCAAGTACAATACCCATTCCAAATAAACCTGCAGCCATGGGCCTGTCCTTGGGTTCAAAGGCATCAAATAAAATAGCTTGCGAGGTAGATAATAATGCACCTCCCCCAATACCTTGCACAAAGCGCCAAATAATTAATTCAATTAAACTATCGGACTGGCCGCATAAATAAGAAGCGGCTGTAAAAATAATCATCGAGACGATGTAATAATTTTTACGGCCAAAATATTCTGCTAAAAAACCAGTGAGTGGAATAATAATCACATTGGCAATCGCATAAGAAGTGATCACCCAACTAACGTCTTCAATACTTACACCTAAGCTTCCTGAAATATCGTTTAAGGCAACATTTACAATAGAGGTATCGATCAGCTCCATAATAGCAGCTGATACAGTCGTAATAACAATGATGGCTCTTGCGAATCCCTTAAGCGCTGGCATATGAACTATTTGTCAACGGTGATAAATACGCTCATACCTGCTCTTAATTTATTTTTAAAAGCAGCTTGATTGTTAATGGCAATTTTTACTGGAATACGTTGTGTTACTTTAATAAAGTTACCACTTGAATTATCGGGAGGTAGTAATGAAAATTTTGCACCAGTGGCATCGCTTAAACTTAATATGGTACCCTCTATTGTAAGATCGGGAAATGCATCTAAACGAATATTTACTTTTTTACCCTCTTGTAAACTTTCTAATTGGCTTTCTTTAAAATTAGCTACAATCCAATAACTGCTATCATTGACAATAGAAAATAAAGGCGTGCCTGCTTGCACAAACTGTCCAATATTAATATTCTTCTTTCCAATTTTACCAGCACTAGGTGTAATAATTTTGGTATAAGATAATTTCAATTCTGTTTCTTTGATTTTTGTTTTTTTCATATCAATCAAAGCCATCGCTCTATTCACGTTCTGTCTTAATACGGCTATTCTATTATTCGCAGTAGCTAATTCAGTTTGCGCATTGCTCAACTCTTGATTTGAAGAAGATAATTGAAATTCTGTTTCTTCTAATTGCTTTCTTGTAATAGCCTGTTCTTTAAATAAATTTTGATCTCTTGTTAAATCGTTGTTCGATTTTTTTTGCTTAATTGTTTTTAAATCAATCAAACCTTTATTATTTTTTAAAGCCAATATGCCATTTTCTAATTGTGCTTGTGCATTAGAAACATCTGCTAATGATTGTTGTAAGTCGGCTTTTTGTTCTTCTAATTGCATTTGCAATTCAGCATCATCAATTTCAGCCACTAATTGGTTTTGTCCCACAGAATCATAGTCCTTGATGGAAATAGTTTTCACATAACCAGCAATTCTGGTTAAAACGGGCACAATAGAAGTTTCTATTTGTGCATTATCTGTGGTTTCGTGTGTTATTGAAAAAACAACTTTTTTGCCTCCGAAATATAGGGCTACGACTAATAAAGTGCTAATAACTACTTTACGAATATTGGCTTGTTTTTTCTTTTTTTGCTCCTCCATAATATTATAATAATTTATATATTAAATGAGGCCACAAGGTACCATAATTAAATCAAAATATTAAGGTTATGGTATTATGTCTAAGTGATATTCCTGAATAAGACCCGGGGTTTCAGGTGTTAAAGTAAAGGCCAATTTTATTTTTTTATCTTGACATTGAATAATACAATAGCCCCTCATTTGATTCTCTGGAACCATTTCACCCACCGATATAATTTCACCTGCTTCTTTTAAGATAGCCGCTGCCTCTTTTTTCAAAGTTTCAATAGGATAATCTTCAAAAAAGTTCTCTGCAAAAATAGGAAGGCTAGAAGTGAAATTAGGAAGCATAGAAACTAATTGTACTTTCCTTTTTTGTAAAATTGGAGAAACACTAATAGCTCTTGGTTTTAATTTGGCTAATTGTACAATGGTATCTAAAACTGCAATGTTAATCTCTGAAGTGGGCGCATAAGTAACATTAGCAAATAAAATAACGCCAATACCATAGTCGTACATAATGCGCCAGTTGCTACCAAAGCCAGGTAGGCCGCCACTATGGCCCACACTATTTCTACCTAAAGCGTCATGCATCCAGGTTAATCCATAAGTATAACTACTTGTGGCAGCTAATTTACGGCCGCTTGGATAAGTATAATTAGGCATTAAAGAAATAAATTTAGAAGACTGATGCATTTCTCTAATACTACTTCTTTTTACAGGAAAAGTTTCCCCATCATTTCTTGCTGGCCATGCTGTTTGATGAAGAGCTAAGTACTTACTAAACATATCTATGGAAGTAATCATACCCCCCATGGCACCATAAATACCATCATGCAATAAAGTTTCTTTTCTCCAATTATTATTAATGTACCTATATCCATTGGCTAAAGTTTTTTCTGGCACATTAGAAAATTCGTAAGTAGTTTCATTCATACCAATAGGGGCTAAAATATTTTTCTTTATATAAGCATCATAAGTTAAACCCGATACTTTATGAATAATATATCCAAGCATGGTAAAGCCTAAATTAGAATACTCATATTCTAAACCTGCCGCATTGGAAAAAGAAATACCTGCTTTAATTAATTTTAATAGTTCTGCTTCTGTGTCAGCTAATTGTCTGTCCCCCCAAGGATTATCTTCCGGGAAACCCGCGCTATGACTCATTAAATGACGAATGGTAATAACAGGTGCGTCTTTCGTTAAGCCCTGCCCTTTCATAGCAGGAATATACATTTCAACAGGGTCATCTA
>CAIJZF010000009.1 GCA_903825095.1 uncultured Bacteroidota bacterium
CTGCATTCACTAAAATAATATCGCCTACTTTTAAACTAGTACTCTCTACATTAAAAATAATTTCTTTATGATTTTCATCAAAGACAATCATATTGGCCATTACTTTTTGGGCTTTTACTAAATCCTTTAAGGCGCGTTGAGTAGATTGCACAGAGGCATCTTCTAAGTAGTTACCAAAAAATACTAAAGTAATAATGGTGGCCGTAGTTTCATAATAAGCGAATAAGGCGCCTTGTCCAATAAGGGTTCCATATAAACTATAACCAAAAGAAGCGAGTGCGCCAATAGCCACTAGTACATTCATATTAGGAATGCCCTGCGTAATACTATACCAAGCACTTTTTCCAAAATAGGACATGCCTATAATAAAAACGGGTAAAGTAAAAGAAAGTTGAACATAGGGGTTCATTAGAAAATGTATATGTACACCTGGAAGCATATGCAGCACTAAAGGAGCAGTAAACAAAAAAGAAAAAAGCGCGCGGTCTTTATTATTATCCAACCATTTTTTAGTTTGCTTTTCTTCCTGCCCTCTCACTTTGTAGCCTAGTTTTTGTATGCCCTTAATTAATGTTTTTTTATTTATTTCAGAAGGCATTTCAAACTGCACTTCCCCTTCCATAAAACTTACCTTAGGTTCTGTGATGCCACTCGCTTGTAAATATTTATGTATAGATAATGCGCAATTGGTGCAACTCATTCCGTCTACCTTCCACTGAACTGATTCCATATCCTTAATTTTCACCCTAAAGGTACGAAGACATTTTAGCTTATTTTAAAGCATTAATACGCTAGTAGAGATTCTATTCTTGCCTATCTTTGCCCCATGGAAATGAGCTATTCTTTATCTGAGCTAAGTCAGGTGGCAGGGGCCCTCTTAAAGGCTTATGGCCAAAAGCCTATCTGGGCTTTTCAAGCGCCCATGGGTGCGGGTAAGACTACCCTGATAGCTGCTATTTGTAAAGAAATGGGCATTACTGACCATGTTACCAGCCCCACTTTTGCCATTATGAACCAGTATGATGCGGCGGGAAAATTAGTTTATCATATGGATTGGTATCGTATCCAAGACGAGAAGGAAGCTCTCAGAACGGGCATAGAAGCTGCTTTTGAAGAGGCCGACCTTTGTTTTATAGAGTGGCCAGAAAACGCCAAGGGGCTACTTCCCCAAGATACCCAAGTCTTTCAAATTGAAATTTTAGATCCTGAACATAGAAGGATTTTTATACCTTCATAAAAATATTTTTTACAATGAGTAGTATCAAACCACAAATACATAGTGCATTTTCCTATGAAACACAGGAAGAGGTATTAGATATTCCTCAAAAAAGTAAGCCCTTATTAATAGGTATTCCTAAAGAAACCGCTTTTCAAGAAAATAGAATTGGATTGATTCCAGAAGCAGTAAGTGTGCTGGTGGCCAATGGGCATGAAGTACTCATGCAATCAAATGCAGCAGAGGGTAGCAGGTATTCAGACAATGATTATTCAGAAGCAGGTGCACAAATTGTAGTAGATAAAGAAGCGGTATATAAATGTCCCATTCTTGTAAAAACTGCACCACCCGTTGAAGCTGATTTACCTTATTTGCAAATGCATCAAACTATTATTTCCCCCTTGCATTTAACGGCGGTGAAAAAAGAATTGATGGAGCAATTGATGGCTAAAAAAATTACAGCACTAGCGATTGAAAATATAAAAGATGAAAATCAAAACTATCCTATTCTAAGAAGTATGGGAGAGATTACAGGAAGTGCTGTGATGTTAATTGCAGGTCAGTACTTAAGTAATTTTAATCAGGGCAAGGGTATTTTATTAGGAGGCATTAGCGGTGTGCCACCCACCAAGGTGGTGATTATTGGCGCCGATATTATTGGAGAGTTTGCCACAAGAAATGCATTAGCCTTAGGCGCCAGTGTGAAAGTGTTTGATAATAATGTTTCAAGATTACAAAGGCTTCAAAATAATTTAGGACAAAGAGTTTGGACAAGTGTATTAGAGCCAAAAATTTTAGCCAAGCAACTTAAAACTTGTGAAGTAGCAGTAGGGGCTTTAAGAAATGATTTTGGAAGAGCGCCCATTGTAGTAACAGAAGAAATGGTAGCAGCGATGCGCCCAGGTAGTATTATTATAGATGTAGCCATTGATAGAGGCGGATGTTTTGAAACCAGTGAGTTAACCAATCACGAAAATCCAATCATAATCAAACATAATGTACTTCATTATGGTGTGCCGAATATTCCTAGTGGGTTTGCGCGTACCGCTAGTCAGGCCATTAGTAATGTACTTATGCCTTTATTAGTACAAATAGGGGATCAAGGAGGCCTTGCTGAAATTATTTGGCAACAAGCACATTTAAGAGAAGGCATTTATTTATACAAAGGGGCTTTAACCGACTTGTATATTAGTGCAAAATTTGATTTGAAATTTACCGATCTGAATTTGATCATTGCTAGCAGAAGCTAGCCTAGTTTGTAATCCATTAAGTTTACTTGCGCTTTACAGAAATGATATTCTGCTGGATCATTGCTACCTACAATAATTAATTTATGCATAGCGTACTCTTTAATTAAGGTATCATACAAAGCGTAACCTTCTTTATCTAAATTACTGCAAGGCTCGTCTAATAATAAAATAGGGCAGTCGGAAAAAATAGCCAAGGCTAATTTTAATCTTTGTTTCATACCACTACTGTAGTAACGAATTTGTTTATGCGCTGCATTTTTTAAACCAATAAGCTCCA
>CAIJZF010000010.1 GCA_903825095.1 uncultured Bacteroidota bacterium
AATTCTTTTATTAAATTATCTTTTAAATGAGTAGGTACTAATATATAGTCGGGTGCAATACACATTTGACCACAGTTAGAAAATTTAGGATTGGCTAAACGACGCGCAGCCACTCTTAAATTCGCATCTGAACAAATCACTGCAGGGCTCTTCCCTCCTAACTCTAAGGTCACGGGCACCAATTGTTCTGCTGCTAATTTGTAAATTATTTTTCCTACCATGGTACTGCCTGTATAAAAAATATGATCAAACCTATTTTCAGTAAGTAGTGGCGGAAGTACCGTAGCACCATCCCCTTCTAAATACATCATATAATTATCAGGAAATAAAGAATGAATTATTTTTTGCATTACCGCTGCTGTAGCAGGCGCAAACTCAGATGGTTTTAAGACCGCACAATTTCCACCCGCAATAGCTCCAATTAAGGGCGTAAATAATAATTGAAAAGGATAGTTCCATGGAGCAATAATACAAACCACACCCAAAGGCTCTTGGATGGTATAACTAGAAGAAGGCATATTGACCAAATTGGTAGCAACCGAATTAGGTTCCATCCACTCTTTTAAATGTTTAATGGTATAGTTTAATTCACTTAAGAAAAATCCAACCTCAGTAGCCCAAGCATCTTCGTCGGTTTTTTTCAAATCGGCATAAAGTGCTTGATACAACTGTTTTTCCGACTCTATAACGGCTTTTTTTAAGCGTTCAAGTTGTTGTATTCTGAAGGCATATGACTGGGTAGCACCCGTGGCAAAATACGAACGTAGGTTATGAATGGTAGTAGACATAAGCATTAATTGTTAGGCAATTTAAGCCTAATTCATGAAAGCAAAGCCCCATTTATTCGCTTATCAAAATAATTGTGAAAATTCCGAAATTTTTGATAATTTAACGTACTCATTTTAACAACGATTATAAACCAAATAACGATTTGCTATGTCCAAGAAAAAATCAGACAACACAAGGAGGGATTTTATTAAAAATTCTGCGCTTGCATTAGGAGGCTTTTACATTCTACCTAGACACGTAATAGGGGGTAAAGGATTTACCGCACCAAGTGATAAATTACAAGTAGCTGGTATCGGTGCTGGCGGGAAAGGAGAAAGTGATTTATTTGCTTTCTACAGTAGTGGTAAAGCAGATATTGCTTTTTTATGTGATGTCGATGATAGACAAGCAGTAAAAAGTCGTGAAAGATATCCAAAAGCAAAATACTATAAAGACTATAGAGAGATGTTAGATAAAGAACATATGCATATCGATGCTTGTTCTGTTTCTACACCCGATCATATGCACGGCGTACAAGCAATGGCTGCCATGCAATTAGGTAAACATGTTTATGTTCAAAAGCCAATGGCGCATGATATTTATGAAGCGCGTATTATGACCAAGGCTGCACATGACTATAATGTAGTTACGCAAATGGGTAACCAAGGTTCTTCTGGAGATGGCGTTCGTATGTTACAAGACTGGCATGCTGCTGGATTAATTGGAGATGTTCATACTATTTATTGTTATACCGATAGACCCGTTTGGCCTCAAGGTGTAAACCGTCCTGTATTAACTACACCAACTGCTATACCTGCAGAATTAGATTTTAATTTATGGTTAGGAACAGCACCTCAAAAAGATTATTTCGAAGGATTACTTCCATTTAACTGGAGAGGATGGTGGGATTACGGAACCGGCGCATTAGGTGATATGGCTTGTCATATTATGGCACCAGCCTTTGCAGTTTGTGGTTTAGGTTATCCTATTGCAGCAGAGTGTAGTGTTGCTACTCGTTATACAGCTCCATGGCAAAAATTATATGCACCAGATTCTGGTCCAATGGGTTCTCATATTACTTTAACTTTCCAAGGTCAAAACGGAAAGCCAAATGTAAAATTACATTGGATGGATGGCGGTATTCAACCAGAGCGTCCAGCTGAATTAGGCCCTAATGAAATTATGGGTGATGGAGGTAATGGTGTAATTTTTGAAGGTACTAAAGGAAAAATGATGGCTGGCACTTATGGAGTGAATCCTCAATTATTACCTACCAACTTAACTAAAACCACTTCAGTGCCTAAAACTATAGATAGAGTGAAAGGTGGAGAAGGCGGACACTACTCTGCATGGGTAGAAGCTTGTATCGCAGGTCCTGGTAGTAAAGAAGCAAAAGCTTTAAGTTCTCATTTTGATATTGCAGGTCCTTTAACAGAGTCTGTATTAATGGGAAATTTAGCTATCAGAAGTTATGATATTAAGTCAAGCGATAAAAAAGGCGGTGCTACTTATCCAGGAAGAAACATTCAATTGTTATGGGATGGTCCAAACATGAAGATCACCAACTTCGACGAAGCGAATCAATATGTTAAAAGAACATATCGCGATGGTTGGAGTTTGGGTGTATAGTATTAATTTACTTTACTCAATATATAACTCGGCTGCCCTTGGTAGCCGAGTTTTTTTTGTACTACCTTTAGAATGCAAAAATAAACACCATGAAAAATATACGTGATCAGTTTTTATTAGACCCCAGCATTACTTTTTTAAATTTTGGATCCTTTGGAGCCACGCCTAAACCTATTTTTGATGTTTATCAGAACTGGCAAAGAGTATTAGAGGCAGAGCCCGTTCAATTTATAGCCTTTGATGGAGTGAAATACTTGGAAGCCTCTAGAGCAGCGCTTGCTAAATTTATAGGCTGTCCTGACAAAGACGATTTAGTCTTGGTCACTAACCCTTCTTTTGCAGTGAATTTAATTGCAAAGAATTTTCCTTTAAATGAAGGAGATGAAATTTTAGCAACCGATATTGAATACGGTGCCTGTGATCGTACCTGGGATTATTATTGTAAAAAAAATAAAGCTACCTATAGAAGACAAAAAATAAATTTACCTATTACCACCAAGGAAAAATTTATTGAAGATTTTTTTGAAGGTCTTAGACCAAGTACAAAAGCCATTTTTATTAGTCATATTACCAGCGCTACTGGATTAATTTTCCCAGTGAAAGAAATTTGCGAAATAGCAAAGTCAAAAGGACTCATTACCATTGTGGATGGAGCCCATGTACCCGCGCATATACCTTTTAACTTAACTGAAATACAAGCCGATTTTTATACAGGTGCCTGTCATAAATGGATGATGGCAGCCAAGGGTTGTAGTTTTTTATATGCGCATAAATCGGTTCAACATTTATGCGACCCTTTAATTGTAAGCTGGGGCTATAAGGCCTTCAAGCCTTCCCATTCTCATTTTTTAGACTACCATCAAATGATTGGCACGCGTGATTTCTCTGCCTTTCTAACAGTGGAAGCCTCTATTGAATTTATGGAGAAAAATAATTGGACTACCGTTTCAAAAAAATGCCATGAAATTGTACTTGCTAATGCAGAAAGATTTTACAAATTACTAGGCACAAAGCCTATTAGCCCTCTAACTAGTGAGTGGATTGGTCAAATGATTAGCATTCCACTTAACGCTCCTGAGCCAGAAGTTTTACAAAGAAAATTATACGTCGACTATAAAATTGAAATTCCTATTATGCGTCAAGAAAATGATGTGTATATGCGTTACTCTATTAATGCATTTAATACGGTTGCCGATTTAGATACATTGTATAATGCACTAGAGGCCATTAAAAAAGAAGGTGTGCTTTTACACTAAGCTAGTGCTGCGTGTAGAATTTCTACTGTGTGTAATGCTTTTTCACCCGTGCCATCTTTAATTTGATGACGACAACTTGTACCTGGTGCTGCAATGGTACAATTATTTTGATTGGCCCTTATTTTAGGAAATAAGACCAACTCTCCAATATTCATAGAAACTTCATAATGTTCTTTTTCATAACCAAAAGAACCTGCCATACCGCAACAACCTGAAGCAATGGTTTCCACTTTATAATTAGTAGGAAAAGAAAGTGCTTTCACAGAATCCGATAAGGCACTGACTGCCTTTTGTTGACAATGCCCGTGTAGTAAAATAGATTTAGTGCCCGTGGTGAATTTATCTTTACTAATATTACCTACTTGCATTTCAGAAGCTAAAAACTCATCAATAAAAAAACTATGTTTCGCTAAATGATTAGCTGCGTCCAAATTTTCATCCGAAGCCAAATCGGGGTACTCATCTCTGAAAGTGAGTATGGCAGAGGGTTCTAGGCCTAGAATGGGGCTAGCGCTACTTACCAAATGACTTAAAAGCTCAATATTTTTATTCGCAATAATTTTAGCCTTTCTTACCAAGCCTTTCGATAACCAAGTTCTACCACTTTCTTCATGCTTAGGAATAATCACTTCATAACCCAAGGCCGTTAATAATTGAACTGCTTTAATACCAATAGGCGCATCGTTGTAATTCGTGAATTCATCGCAAAATAAATACACTGTTTTTATAGGATTTGCAGGGGCTATATAATTTTTTTTGTACCAAGCTTCTAAAGTTTGTAATGATATACTTGGCATAGAACGCTTCAATGCAAAGCCTGATACTAATTTAACTAAACTTCCTGTAATAATATTACCTACAAAGGCATTGTATAATTTAGGGACCATGGAGCCTAATTTAGCAGCCGCTGTAAAATTAGCTATAAGCCTAGCTCTAAAAGGAACGCCATTGGCATCATAATAATGTTGCAAGAACTCCGCTTTTAATTTAGCCATGTCCACATTCGAAGGACATTCGCTTTTACAAGCCTTACAACTTAAACACAAACTCATCACTTCATAAATTTCTTTATGATCGTATCTATTTTGTTTATCGGAATGCGTTAAAAATTCACGAAGTATATTGGCACGCGCACGGGTGGTATCTTTCTCATCCCGAGTGGCCATAAAAGAAGGACACATGGTACCACCCGACAAATGTGTTTTTCTACAATCGCCCGAACCATTGCACTGTTCAGCATGTTGTAAAATATCTTGTTTATGAAAACGAAAAATAGTTTTGAATTCAGGCGTTAATTGTCCTGGCTCATACCTAAGCATTGAATTCATCGAAGGGGTATCAACAATTTTATTGGGATTAAATAAATGCTTGGGATCCCAAGTGTTTTTTACTTGTTTTAATAAAGCATAATTTTTCTCCCCCACCATTTGCTTAATAAACTCCCCTCTTAAACGGCCATCTCCATGTTCCCCACTTAAAGAACCATTGTATTTTTTTACAAGTGTGGCCACTTCCTCTGCAATGGTTCTAAATAATTGATTCCCTTCCTTGGTTTTTAAATTAATAATGGGGCGCAAATGAATTTCGCCAGAACCTGCATGGGCATAGTGCACTGAATAAAGGCCATGCTTTTTTAATATCTCATTAAAGTCACGAATATAATTAGGTAGGTCTTCTACATCTACAGCAGTGTCTTCAATCACAGGCACTGCTTTTTCATCTCCCGGTAAATTACTTAATAAGCCTAGGCCTGCTTTTCTTAAAGCCCATATTTTTTTAGCATCGGCGCCATATAATACAGGAAAATGATAACCCAAACCGGCAGCGCGCATATCGGCTTCCACTTTATTTGTTAACTCCAAAATTTCTTCCCTAGTTTCTTTTACAAATTCTATGACTAAAATAGCACCAGGGTCGCCTTGTACAAAAAAACGGTTCTTAGCTTGCTCCGTATTTTCTTTGGTGCACTCTAAAATATAATGGTCAATGAGTTCACTGGCACTGGGCTTGTATTTTAAACCAATTAAATTCGCATGCAGCGATTCATCAATACTATTAAAGTGCACACATAATAAACCTACTTCTTTAGCAGGTGCAGGCACAACATTTAATTTAATCTCTGTCATAAAAGCTAAAGTACCTTCTGAGCCTGCAATTAAATTACAGAAATTAAAATTGGGACCTCCTGCCGTAAAGGGATCCGCATCTACTAAAATATCTATCGCATAACCTGTATTTCTTCTAAGTACCGATTTTTTGGGGAACTCTTTTCTTATCTCTACCTGATTATCATAATTACTTAAGCAACTACGCACCGATTTATAAATACTGCCCTCCAAAGTATTCAACTCACATTTTGAGTGAAAATCATCGGTAGATAAACTATTAAAAACAGCTTCCGATCCATCACTTAAAAAAGCTTTCACTTCTATTAAATGTTCTCTGGTACTTCTATACACTACTGAATTAGATCCACAAGAATTATTACCTACCATCCCACCAATCATAGCTCTATTCGCAGTAGAAGTTTCTGGACCAAAAAATAATCCATGGGGTTGTAAAAATAAATTTAATTCATCGCGAATTACACCAGGCTGCACACGCACCCAGCCTTCTTCTTTATTGAGTTCAAGAATTTGATTGAAATGTTTAGAGACATCTACAATAATACCATTACCCACTACTTGGCCTGCTAAAGAGGTACCCGCCGTTCTTGGAATTAAAGAAGTTTGATGAGTAGATGCAAAACTAATAAGCTTAGAAATATCCTCTTTAGTTTTTGGAATGGCTACGGCTAGCGGCAGCTCTCTATAACTTGAGGCGTCCGTTGCATACAAAGTCCTGATCATTTTATCGAAAAAAAGATCCCCTTCCAATTGTTTTGCAAGTTGCTTCAAGTTTTCCTTCATATTGCTTCATTCAACTTCGCAAAAATACTAAATAAAACACTAAGGCTTAAATTAGAAACCCCATTAAACTAGAGCGAATTACCAATTTAATGTTTTCAAATAAGCTGCGTCATCTTTAGCGCAATCTAATTCGGTAGTTCCTGTATAAGCTTCTTGTTCTACGATATAATATTTTACACCTTGGGCAGCTGCTTGAGGTAATAAAGATTTATAATTAATACTGCCCTTACCAATAATGCAAGACTCAATACCAGTAGCTGTTTTAGCTAGATCTTTTACGTGCACTAATTTGAAACGGTTAGGGAATTTTTTCATGTAAGCGATAGGATCTACGCCAGCTGCCACTGTCCAATACATATCCATTTCAAAATCAACCGTATCAGGGTTGGTAGACTTCATCATTAAATCTTGAGGTACTATACCATCCATTGGTACAAAAGAATAATCGTGGTTATGGTAAGCAAAACGGATGCCATTTTTCTTTGTAATTTCTCCACAAGCATTGAACTCATCAGAGAATTGTTTGAAATTATCAAGTGATTTTTGAGCTCCTTTATGTGGGCATATTAAATATTTCATGCCAATCTCAGCTGCTTGAGCCGCCTTGCGTTCAAAGTCCTTAGTCACTTCGCAATGAGAAGAAACCATTGTCATTCCTAAATCATCTAATACTTTTTTCAATTCTGTATTTTTCATTCCCCAAAAAATGCCCAAGTCTCCTTCAAAACCTTCTATTTGTTTGAAACCAGACTTAGATAAATGTTTTAATACACCCATAGTGTCTTTATATAAAGCTTGCTTCACTGTCCATAATTGAATACCAAATGGTTTTGACTTTCCAGCCATTGCCATTAATTCCTTACCAAATGGCATGCTTATTGCTGCACCTGCTAATGCCGTTTGACGCAGGAAGTTTCTTCTTGAATTGTTCATAAAATCGTTTTAAAAGTTCCGCCGTTAATAATACGAATGCAATTTTTTTGCACCCTTAGAGTTCAAATTTGAAAGTTTTATAGAATAGAGAAAAAGCTATAGCTAACTAAGTAGCCCAAGCCTTATCTCCTTTTTTATAAGGTACAGTGCCTTCATATTTACCTGGTACTGCGATATAGCGTAAAGCCTTGGTAGCGCCTGCTTCAGAGCTAAAAAATCCCCAAAGGGTTAATTCTTTTAACATGGTGAAGTAATGCTTAGTCTCATCTGGCTTTTTTGTTTTTTGAAACGCTGAGGCTTCTTTGTCTAAGTCTACTAATAAGCTATGGCGCTGTTCTGCAGTAGCCTGCATAAAAGTTTTACCATTCGCTTTAGTAGACGTTTCATTTAAAGTTTTCATGCCAGCCATAAAAGCAGTTTGGTCTTTTGCTTCATAACAATCTTTTACAATCACTGTCATAAACTCACCCACTTTTGCTTCTTTGGCACCAGGGGTATCTGTTGCAGGTAAAATAGTTTCAGCAATTTCATTTAAAAATGAAATATCGTCTTGTGAAAATTTTAATCCTGTTGCACCAGTAGTACAACCTGATAAAAATGCTTCAGCACCTAAAACGGTTCCTCCCATTATAAGTGCTACTCTTGATAAGGCTTCTCTTCTATTCATCATAAAATAGTATTTAAAATATTATAAATTATAAGTTTCCTTTTTTCAATTCATTGACTGCAAATTCTGCAGCACGTGCGGTAAATGCCATATAAGTTAAAGAAGGGTTCACACAAGAAGAACTTGCCATGAAAGCACCATCTGTTACAAATACATTCGGTGCATCCCAAACTTGGTTGTTACCATTTAAAACAGATGTCTTAGAATCTCTACCCATACGCGCTGTACCCATTTCATGAATACCGCGACCTGGTGTACCATCACCATCATGAGAAGTTACATTTTTAACCCCTGCTTTTTCTAACATCTCTTGCGCATCTGCAAAAATATCTTTGCGCATTTTTTTCTCGTTCTCTTTTAATTCACAATCAATATTTAAAACGTTTAATCCCCATTTATCTTTTACTGTTTTGTCAAGAGTTACTTTATTGGTGGGATCTGGTAACATTTCACCAAAGCCGCCCAT
>CAIJZF010000011.1 GCA_903825095.1 uncultured Bacteroidota bacterium
ATTGCCAATTTCTAGTTCATTTTCATACATGCTAGCAGTGTCAATTAAGCGGTAGCCAATTGCTAAAGCCTCTTCTACAGCCTGCTCTGCAGCTGCTTTGTACATATCATAAACACCTAAGCCCAATAAGGGCATAGTAATACCATTATTGAGCTTAGTGCTATTATTCATTTGATTAGACAGAGCGTTGTTTACCATTTCTCTAGGCCTAATAATTTTTTTCCTAAATCATTTAAAACTGCAGTTTCATATTTTGTTTGCTCCCAGTTTCTTGGATCGCCAGGGAAGGCATAACCTTCTGGTGCAATTCTATGTTTCCAAGAATTCACTCTCCACTCTGTTAAAGCTGGATTATTTTCTTCTGCAGGCATCATTGATAAATATTGTGCAATACGCACTTTGTCTGTACTATTATTGGCTCTTATACCATGTGGTTCTAAACTATTAAAAATTAATAAGTCGCCTGCTTCCAATTTTACTTTAGTAGGCGTGAATGCAGAAGTATCTGGTTTAAATCTATCTCTGTCTTCCGGTTGTGTTAATTTCCAAGTATCATAAGTTCTATATAATTCCGGAATACATTGAAAGCCTCCCATGTTTTCATCGTTTTGGTCGGCTAAGGCTAATACACCTTGCACATTCACAGGTTTTGTTTCTGGATCGTAATCCCAATGTATAAATGCTTTGTATTCATGTCCTGGTCGAATAGGAAAATTTAAATTGGCTCTATCAATAGATACCCATAATTTTTCTGTTCCCCATATATCAACAAAGGCGTCATAAACTTTTTGCATTTGACGATTGTTCCATAAATGTTGATTATTATAACATTCTACCATGCCTGTACCTGCAAGCTCTTTCATTTTCATTTCAGCTCTTGGTGCAGTATACCATGTTTCTTTATTATTAGGGTCCTTCTCTTCAAACTCCCATAAGAAAGCCGCAGTCGCTAGTGCTTGTTCACGAGGCACTGCATTTTTAACAACAATATATCCATTGTGTTTCCAGAAGGTCCAATCTTCTTCACTTAATACACGTAGTGGTTTGCCATTAGAGCGGTCATTTAAACTAGTGGCACTACTTTTGGCAGTAGAAGGGTTTCCGGGGATGTCTTTGTGTGCATTATTAGGCACCATGGTGGGTACCATATTGGGTACCATTGATTTATTTTCCATAACAATCGTATTTGAAACTAAATTTAAATAATTTAGTTTGAATTAAGAGAAAAATTAAATCAAAATACGTCCATCTTCCATATGTATAATTCGGTGGGTGCGCTCTGCAAAGCTAGGGTCGTGGGTAACAATTAATAAGGTTTGATTAAACTCAGCACTTAAGCGATTGAATATATCAAAAACCATATCGCTATTTTTTTTATCTAAATTACCAGTGGGTTCATCGCCCATAATGATATGTGGATCGTTAATTAATGCTCTGGCAATGGCTACTCTTTGCTTTTCTCCACCCGATACATGGTTTGCTTTTTTCAAGGCTAAATGATCAATACCTAAAATTTTTAATTTTTCCATGGCACGGTGTTCCACTTCTTCATTTGAATACTTATTCAACTTCAAGCC
>CAIJZF010000012.1 GCA_903825095.1 uncultured Bacteroidota bacterium
ATGTAGTAGGTTTATTTGATACAGGTAATTTTAAAATAGGAGATACACTTACAGAAGGAGAAAAGTTTTATTTCACAGGTATTCCTACTTTCTCACCAGAGATATTTAAGGAACTAGTAAATAAAGACCCTCTAAAAACCAAACAACTTGAAAAAGGTATTACTCAGTTAACCGATGAAGGGGTAGCGCAATTATTCACACAGTTTGGAGGAAATAAAAAAATTATTGGTTGTGTGGGCGATTTACAATTTGAAGTAATTCAATACCGTTTATTACAAGAATACGGAGCGGCCTGTGAATTTAGAACCCTGCCTTTTTATAAAGCTTGTTGGTTAACTTCCAAGGATCAAAACAAACTACACGACTTTTTAAGATTCAAGCAACAGAACGCTGCTATGGATAAAGATGAGTCGCCTGTGTATTTAGCACAAAGTGAATGGTTCTTGAATACAGAAATTACGAATAACCCCGATATCACCTTTCATTTCACCAACGAGGTTAATAAATAATCAATTTAAAAAAGAAACTAATAATTTAAGTATTGTTTTAATAAAATAATTATGAAGTCTAAAACGCTCAAACAAAATAAAGTAAACATTATCACATTAGGTTGTAGTAAGAACTTAGTGGACAGTGAAATGCTGAGCGGGCAATTGCTAGCCAATGAAATTGATGTGGTGCATGAGAATAAAAAATTAGATCATAATATAGTAGTAGTAAACACCTGTGGTTTTATTGATAAAGCCAAGGAGGAAAGCGTGAATACCATTTTAGACCAAGTAGCCTTAAAGAAAAAAGGAAAATTAGATAAGGTATATGTGACAGGCTGTTTAAGTGAAAGGTATAGAACCGACCTAGCCTTGGAAATTCCAGAAGTAGACGCTTGGTTTGGTACTATGGAACTGCCATTAATGTTGAATCAATTAAATGCCAATTATAAAGCAGAACTTTTAGGCGAGCGTTTATTAAGCACGCCTTCTCATTATGCTTATTTAAAAATTAGTGAGGGTTGTAATAGAACTTGTTCTTTCTGTGCCATTCCACTTATGAGAGGCCAGCATGTAAGTAAAACTATTGAGCAATTAGTGGCAGAAGCTGAGGGCTTAGTTAAAAAAGGGGTGAAGGAAGTAATGCTTATTGCGCAAGAATTAACTTATTACGGATTAGATATTTATAAAAAAAGAGCACTTCCCGATTTATTAAATGCACTAGCCGATGTAAAAGGTTTGGAGTGGATACGATTACATTATGCTTATCCTAGCAAGTTTCCACTAGAGGTATTGGATGTAATGAGAGAGCGAGACAATATTTGTAAATACATTGACATTCCATTGCAACATGCAAGCAATAATATGCTAGCAGCTATGAAGCGTAATATTACGCGTGAAGAAATGGGTGAATTGATTAAAGAGATTCGCAAGCGCGTTCCAGGCATTGCTATTCGCACTACTTTAATTGCTGGCTTTCCTGGAGAGACTTTAGAAGATATAGAAGAGTTAAAAGGATTTTTAATTGAACATGAGTTTGATAGAGTGGGTATATTCACCTATAGCCATGAAGAAAACACTTCGGCGCATGATTTAGTAGACGATGTACCTGCTGCAGAAAAACA
>CAIJZF010000013.1 GCA_903825095.1 uncultured Bacteroidota bacterium
ACATCCTTATAAAGTAGGTAAGGCAGGTAATTTACAAGAATGGTATTATGATTGGGAAGACAGCGATCCTAAACATCGTCATCAATCTCATTTATACGGATTGTATCCTGGCACCCATGTAACAGTTGATAAAACACCCGAGATTGCGGCAGCGGCTAAAAAAACTTTAGAAGTAAAAGGAGATGAAACTACAGGTTGGTCCAAAGGTTGGAGAATAAATTTATGGGCAAGATTAAAAGATGGAGACCATGCTTATAAAATGTATCGTGAATTATTAAAATATGTGCCTCCAGATGAAACCAAAGAAAATTATACCAATGCGGGGGGCACTTATCCTAACTTATTAGATGCGCATCCTCCTTTTCAAATAGATGGCAATTTTGGGGGAGCTGCCGCAGTAGCTGAAATGCTAGTACAATCAAATGAGGAGATGATCACGCTTTTACCAGCCTTACCTAAGGCATGGGCAACGGGCGCCGCGAAAGGATTGAAGGCTAGGGGCAACTATGAAATTGAAATGAGCTGGGCGGATGGCCAGGTGACAAATCTTAAAATAAAATCGAGCACAGAACCTACTGCTAAAGTTTTGATGAACGGGAAAATTCAAATTGTAAAAACAAGTAAATAATTCACCACTATTATTAACTTTAGCAAAACAAGAATATGTCTTTGAACTTGGGTAGAACTGAATTTGGTGATCCAGCAAATAAGGGAAATGTATTATCGGTAGATGAAGCCAATGAATTATTCAATGCCTGGGTATTGAATCCCAAGCTACAGCTACATATGAAACAAGTAGCGCATTTAATGAAGTGCTGGGCAAAAGAAAAAGAAAATTTAAATGAAGCTGATCAATGGCGTTGGGAAATGGCTGGCTTATTACATGATGCCGATTGGGATCAGTGGCCCGAACTACATTGCAAAAAAATAATTGAATACTTAGAAGAAAAACAAATTGATCCAGAAATTATTAGAGCCATCGCCTCACATGGTCCTATTCATTTTGGTGTAGAACCCATTACTCAAATGGACAAAATGTTATTTGCCTTTGATGAACTTTCTGGTTTAATGCACGCTTATTCTTTAATGCGACCAGAAGGGTATAAGGGTATGGAATTAAAAGGCGCTAAAAAAAGAATTAAAGACAAAGCCTTTGCTGCCAACGTTTCTAGAGATGACATTGATGATGCTTGTAAAAGAGCCAATATAGAATTAGATATGCTCATTCAATTTATAATGGATAGACAAGCAAACGCTACAGTTTAAACAAATAAAAAATTCTCCTAATAATACAGATATACAAAAACAAATTAAATAGCTATAACATGCGCAAAATTATTTTAGTTCTCATCGTTGCTCTACTCTCACAGAGTTTTCTAATGGCACAACAAGTACCTAGTCCGAAATCGCATTTTGGATTTAATATAGGGGACAATTATCAATTGGCCACTTTTACACAAACAGAAGCCTACTTAAAAAAATTAGCAGCCGTTTCTAAAAAAGTAAAATTACAAGTGATTGGAAAAACTGAAGAAGGACGCAATCACTATATGGTCATTGTTTCCGATCCAAGCAACTTAGCCAATTTAGAAAAGTATAAAACTATTTCACAAAAATTAGCACATGCCGAAGACTTAAGTGTAGCAGAAGCTACTCAAATGGCAAATGAAGGAAAGGCGGTAGTCTGGATTGATGGCGGCTTACACGCAACAGAGGTAACCGGTATACATCAGTGGATAGAGTCAATGTATCAATTAATTACAAGAACAGATGAAGAAACAAAACGCATATTAAAATCGACTATTATTTTATTTGTACATGCGAATCCTGATGGACAAGAATTAGTCTCTAATTGGTATATGCGCAATAGCGATACTTTAAAAAGATCTACTTCTAGTTTACCTCGTTTATATCAAAAATATATTGGCCATGATAATAATCGTGATTTCTATATGACCAATATGCAAGAGTCAAAAAATATGAGTCGTCAACAATATATTGAATGGATGCCTCAGGTTTTATATAATCATCATCAAACAGGACCTCCAGGAACAGTAGTAGCGGGCCCTCCTTATCGTGACCCATTTAATTATGTATATGATCCCTTATTAGTAACAGGTATTGATGCATTGGGCGCTGCCATGAGTAGTCGTTTAAATGCAGAATCTAAACCAGGTTATACAATGAAATCAGGCTCAGTCTATTCTACTTGGTGGAATGGTGGATTAAGAACTACTGCCTACTATCATAATATCATTGGACTACTTACAGAAATTATTGGCAACCCAACGCCTTCCAATATTCCACTCGTACCACAAAGATTAATTCCAAATAGCGCTACACCCTATCCTATCACTCCACAGAAATGGTATTTTAGAAATTCAATTGATTATTCAGTGTCTTTAAACTATGCCGTATTAAATTATGCAGCTAGATATAAAGAAGAATTGCTTTTGAATATTTATACAATGGGTCGTCATAGTATAGATGCAGGCAGCAAAGACAACTGGACCTTGTATTCTAAAAGATCGGATGCAGTAGCTGAATTATTAAAAACAGAAAAAGTAACAGGGAATATTGATTCATTTCAAACAACTGTATTTAATAAAGTATATAAAAACCCTGCGAACAGAGATGCACGTGGTTATATTGTAACAGCGAATCAAACCACTACCGCTATTGATTTTATTAATATTTTAATTCAAAGTGGTATTAAGGTTCAAAAAGCAAATGCTAATTTTTCAGTCGCTGGAAAAAATTATCCAGCGGGCTCTTATATTGTAAAAACCAACCAAGCATTCAGACCACATGTAATTGATATGTTTGAACCACAGGATCATCCCAATGATTTTCAATATCCAGGCGGACCTCCTGTAAGACCTTATGATGCTGCGGGTTGGACCCCTGCATTTACCATGGGCATTGAGTTTGATCGCGTCTTAGATGATTTTAATGGTCCCTTTGAAACTATTCCTTATGGACTTATTCAAAAACCCATTGGTAAAATAAATGCAAGTGCTACAGTAGCTGGCTATAGTTTTTCAACAAAAGAAAATGCTGCTTATTATGCTATTAATACACTACTTACCATGGGGGTAGAGGTATATAAAAATAAAGACCAATATTATGTTGCAGGGAATACTGCTAATAAAAAATTGCAAGAAACTATTGAATCATTGAGTGCAGAGAAAGGTATAATTTTTAATGGGGTAACTGCGAAGCCTGCTAACATGAACGATAGAATTATGCCACAAAGAATTGCTTTATGGGATAAGTATGGTGGATCTATGTCTTCAGGATGGGTAAGATGGATTTTTGAAAAGTATAATTTCCCTTTCCAATTAATTTATGCTAAAGAAATTGATGCTAGTAATTTAAAAGATAAATATGACGTAATTCTTTTTGTAGAAGGTGCAATTCCTTCTTTAAAACCAGAAGCAGGCAATGGCTATGAAGAAAAAGAACCTAAGGCAGAAGATGTGCCTGAAATATACCAAGCTACTTTAGGAAAAATTACGGCAGAAAAATCGATCCCTGCTTTAAATAAATTTTTACAAGAGGGGGGAACCATTATTACCATTGGATCTAGTGCAAACTTGGCCTACCACTTAAATGTACCGGTTCGCAATGCTTTAGTGGAAATGGTTTCAGGTAAAGAGAAATCATTACCTGGTGAAAAATTTTATATACCAGGTTCTGTAATGCAAATTACTTTGGACAATGAGTATAAAGCCAACTGGGGTATGAATAAAAATGCCGATGTGTATTTTAGTGCTAGCCCTGTATTTAAATTATTACCAGATGCCATAGCAAGAAAAGAGGTGGTGCCATTAGCTTGGTATGCGTCAGATAAAACATTAAGAAGTGGATGGGCCTTTGGTCAATCTTATTTACAAGATGGTATTGCTGCATTTGAAGCGAAAGTAGGTAATGGTAAATTATTTGTCTATGGTCCTGAAATTACTTTTAGAGGCCAAACACATAGTACGTATAAAATGCTTTTCAACCAATTGTATAAATAAAAAAATAACCTAGGATTAGCGCTACAATTTTACATTTAAAACACTTATTATTTTGAAACCTCTTTACTGCTTTGCTCAAAATCAAATTTCTTTATTAGAAAATGCAGGCGTGCCTGTTGGTGATTTACTCGTGCAAAGAGGCTATGGCATTTTTGATTATTTAAGAGTGTCTAATAATAAGCCACTTTTTATAGAAGCGCATTTAGATCGCTTATTTAATTCTGCAGAGATAATGCGCTTATCTATAGCCTTATCTAAAGAGGAACTCAAAAAAATTGTAGCGGACTTAATTCAAAAAAATAATATTCCTTTTTCAGGCATTCGATTAATAATAGCCGGTGGCGATGCACCTGATGGCTATACGATCACTAAGCCGCATCTAATTATTATTCAACAACCACTTGATGCTCCTCCTGCTCAAATGGCTACTAAAGGCATTCAACTAGTAAGTCATTTTTATCAAAGACAACTAGCTGAAGTAAAAACCACTGACTACTTAATGGCCATTCATTTACAACCTTGGATGAAGAGCCAAGGAGGAGATGATATTTTATATTATAATAATGATACAGTAAGTGAGTGTCCTAGGTCCAATATTTTTATGGTCAGTCAGGACAACACCATTGTCACTCCTGCTCGTAATATGTTAAAAGGTATTACTAGAAAAAATATAATTGCAGTAGCTGAGGCCCATCATTTAAAACTAGAACAACGAGATATTAGTCTATCGGAAATGAAAAAAGCCAAGGAGGTTTTTATCACTAGCTCTACCAAAAGAATTATCCCAGTTTCCCGTCTTGATGAGCAAAAATTTAACCTAGAGGGCTCAAATTCCTTAAGTGCTCAAATTTTTGACCATTTATTAGCCTTAGAAAACTAAAAATTCGACCTAATTTCTTGAGATTTTACAGATTTTGCCCATTTTGTATAAAAGCCCTTGTTTTATAGCTTAACAAATTGATAATCTGATCGTTATATTACAATTAGTAATTATACTAATTTTTCCATTTTTTAATTAATCTATTGATTTACAATAACTTATATAGTATATATAAATTCTAAGACTTTACCCTTTTTTGAATAACGGAAAAACCTTGATTTTCGTTAATGTAATGTTAATGACAACTGTTCGTAATTCGCAAGTTTTAGTTTAATTTTGTGTCCATAAATAATATCATAAAAATGAAAAATGTTTTAAAACAAGCTTTATCTCTAATGTTGGTAATTTTAATATCTATTATTAAAGTAAACGCACAAGAGACAACAGCTGAAATTCAAGGTACGGTTACAAATGGTGCAGCTGGATTAGCTGGCGTTTCAGTTACAGCCATCCACCAACCAACTGGTACTAAATATTCAACTACTACTCGTAACGATGGTAGATACAACTTAATTAACTTAAAAATTGGTGGCCCTTACTTAGTTGAAGTTTCTTATGTAGGCTTCAAAAAGGACCAACAAAATGACAT
>CAIJZF010000014.1 GCA_903825095.1 uncultured Bacteroidota bacterium
AGGTGTGGTAATTTGAACCTCATACCAAAGAGATGGCATGTTTAATCCTAAATGCGGATCGCTTGCTAAAATAGGACGGCCCGATTTAGTTTTAGAACCTGATACCGCCCAGTTATTACTTCCATTATTTTTATTAGGTGCCTCTGGGCTTTCTTCATTTTTAAATGATGTATTTGTTTGATGCAAATAAGCAGAATCTGCCATGGCAGGTTTAATTGGAACGATGGATGGCTTTTGATACACTGTACCTTTTGGGATAATGGGATCTAAAGAGTCTTGATTATTAGTATACAATTTATCAAATAAATCATAGCCTAAAAAATCTCTAGTATTGGTTAATTGTAAATCAGAAGTGGCTGCATGACCTGTTAAATCATAAGACATAAACATCAAAAACAAATAAGTCTTTTTAGGTGTCCAGTTTTCAGGTGCATAGTTCATTAACTTAAATTCAAATGGCATATCTGCAGGATCCATTTGTTTAATATAAGCGTTCACGCCTGCTGTATAAGCGTCCACCGTCTCTTTCATTTCAGGATTATTGGCATTAATATTCGCCTCTGTTTTTTCTGCACCATAGACCATACCTAGTCTTCTAAAAAAGCGGTCTATGGATAATTTATCGGCACCCGCAATTTCACTTAACCTTCCAGATGCCACTCTTGTTTGAAAATCCATTTGCCACAATCTGAATTTTGCATGTAAATACCCTTGTACAAAATAAGCGTCTTTATCATTGTCTGCATAAATATGCGGCACTAGTCTATCATCTAGATAAACATCTACATTTCCTACTAATTCATCTGCTATTATGGAAGCGTCAAAATTGGTATTTACCTTTTCTGCATTTTTCCAGAAACCATGTTGTGGTGATAAGAAATAACCCAGCTTAGGCGACTTGGTTGTACCTATTGATAATTGTGTATTTAAAACTAATACTAAACTAGTGGTTGCAATAGCCGAGGCAATAAATGGTAGTAAACGCATAAGAAATATTTAGAGAACTAAATTAAGATATTATTTGGCAATTTCTTGCTTAAAAAACTGAACTTGATCATTCAATGATAAATAGGGATATAAACTTAATAATCGCTCGCTTTTAGCGATACAGTTTTGTAAAAATTCTTTATGTTGTGTAGAGCCTGCGAAGAAAGGCTTGTGCTGCACAGCCAATTGTAATTCAGCCACCTGTTTCATAATGCCTTGGGTTTCCTCATTCATATAGGTCTCAACCCACTTCTCCCAAACATAATTAGAAGCTGCATAATTGGGGTGTACTAAATCTTCGGCATAAAAACGGTAGTCTCTTAAATCGTCAATTACATATTCATAGGAAGGGAAGTAAGCAACATTTTCAGTGCTGTCTACTATTTCATGCACGGCTTGAATTAATACCGCTTTGCTCCTATTATTTTCTACCAAGTCTTCTCTTAAATGACGCACAGGACTAATGGTAAATATTATTTGCAGATGAGCATTAAATTGCAATAAGTCCTTAACCATTTTATTTAATAATAATACTAATGCGTCTGGCTTCATTAATGCTTTGTCAAACCAAGCAGCTGGTGCTTTATGATTATTAGCAACTACCTGTCCTGTAGCAAAGGGAGATTGACTATTTAATTGATACACCCAAGCAGAACCCAGTGTAATAACTATATGATCGGCTGTTTTTAAAAATGCATGCGCTTTAGCAATAGAATTATTTATTTTATCTAATGCATCCTTTGAGCTTATCCCGGAATAACGACTATGGTGCTGCCAACTATTCCATACTTCATTTAATTCAAATATATCGACTTCAGTATATTGCTTATTTTGAATGCAGTCGGACAAAGAATTTGCAACACTAATAGGATTAAACAAAACACCATGCGGGTTTTCAAATACCTTAAATAAATGAGTATTTAATTTAGCCCCCATATTTTCAGAAAAGCAAGAGCCTATTAAAAATAAATTATCCCTATACCCAATAGAGTTTTCAGCACGTTTTGAAGCAAGGGTTAATTTAAATTTTAATGCGCTCATCTAAGGCCTTTTATTTTAAGGGAAACATTCTTTGTTTCATTGCTTCGTATAAAATAATACCAGCAGCCACCGAAACATTAAAAGAATCAAAGTTGGTAGCCATAGGAATTTTGAAAAAATAATCGGCTGCCTTGGCTAAATAAGGTTGCACCCCTCTGCCCTCATCTCCCATAATAATACAGGAAGGAATGGTTAAGTCTAATTCATGAATATTTTTATCGGCGCGCATTTCACTAGTGAAAACTTGTATACCATTTAAATGAAGTAAGTCCACCGCTTTTAATAAACTATTCACTCTTACAATATGTATATGTTCAAGTGCGCCTGCACTACTTTTAAAAGCTTCTTCATTTAAAGCACCTACGCCTTTATCAGGAATAATTAAAGCCTGAGCGCCACAGCAATGTATACTTCTTCCAATGGCGCCAATATTTCTTACATCGGTTACACCATCTAGCATTAAAAATAAAGGGGTTTGTCCTTTGGCTACTACAAAATCTATCACTTCTTGTAATTCTAAATATTTTACCTTAGAAATATAAGCGAGCACCCCTTGATGATTCGCCTTAGACATTCCATTTAATTTTTCAATGGGTACTAATTGTATAGGAATACTTTTTTCTCTTGCTATATTTTTAATTTCACTTAAGCCCTCGCCTTGTGCATTTTTTTGAATGAGTATTTTTTCAATATTGGTACCCGACTCAAAGGCCTCTATTAATGGCTGACGACCAATAATAAATTTACGCTCTGTTACAGGACCGCGATCTGCATTAAATCTGGGTCTTGGTTTATAAGGTCTATCTGGTCTTGATTGTCTTTCCTCCATAGAATTCAAAGTTAATCGATTTTTGTTTGCATCGCATTCCATTTCAAAATGGCAGCCACTGTTATAGAATCGGTTATTTTTCCCTCCATCACCCACTGCAAAGCTTGGGTAAAGGGCATTTTTTGAACGGCTAGTTTTTCTGTGTCTTCCGGTTCAGCTTCTCCTGCTGTTAAGTCTTGGGCTACATAAACCACCGCATATTCATCAGATACTGAATTGGAAACATGCATGCGTAATATTTCGGTCCAAGATTTTGCAATAAAACCCGTCTCTTCTTTTAATTCTCTTTTAGCAGCCGTTAAATAATCGGTTCCTTCTGGGCAACCCCCTTCTGGAATTTCCCAACTGTACTCATTTAAGGGAAAACGGTATTGACCTACTAAATAGGTATCTCTATTTTCATCTATTACAATAACGCCAATAGCAATATTTTTAAAATGTACTTTACCATAAATACCTGGCGTGCCCGCAGGGGTAATTACTTCGTATTCGGTTAAGTTTATCCAAGCATTATCATAAACTAATTTTCCGCTAATAGTTTTCCAAGGATTTTTTTCGTTGGTCATAAAATTACATTCATCAATTGTCTAATTAAAATCTTCCTCTATCGCTTCTCTCTAGAACCTCTATCATTGTCATCTAAATAAAAAGCCCTCTCGAATCTCGAGAGGGCTTTTATACTTCATCAAAACATTATTTTAAACCGAAAGCTTTTTTCACTTTCGCAACATAATCTAATTTCTCCCAAGTAAATAATTCTACTTTCATAGTTTTTGATTTACCGTCTGGTGTAGTGAAGGTTTTAGTCACTGTTTCGTTCTTGCGACCCATATGTCCGTAAGCAGCAGTTTCACTATACATAGGTGTTCTTAACTTTAATCTTTGCTCAATAAAGTAAGGACGTAAATCAAAAATAGATTCTACTAATTTACCAATTTGACCATCGTTTAATTTTACTTTAGCAGTACCGTAAGTGTTTACGTTAATAGAAGTAGGTTTAGCTACTCCAATGGCGTAAGAAACTTGTACCAATACTTCAGAAGCTACACCAGCAGCTACTAAGTTCTTTGCAATATGACGCGTTGCATAAGCAGCAGAACGGTCTACCTTACTAGGATCTTTACCAGAGAAGGCTCCACCACCGTGTGCACCTTTACCACCGTAAGTATCTACGATAATTTTACGGCCTGTTAAACCAGTGTCACCATGTGGACCACCAATTACAAACTTACCTGTTGGGTTAATATGATACTTAATGTCGTTGTTAAACAACTTAGCGTATTTGTTATATTTTGCTTTTACACGAGGAATTAAAATTTCAACAATATCTTTTTTAATTTTCGCTAACATTTTTGCTTCTGCATCAAAATCATCGTGTTGAGTAGATACCACAATGGCATCAATTCTTACGGGTTGATTTTTATCGTTATACTCAAGGGTAACTTGAGACTTTGCATCGGGACGTAAATATTTAATGGCCTTGTTCTCTCTTCTTAAGGCAGCTAATTCAATAAGAATTTTGTGTGCTAAGTCTAAAGCTAATGGCATGTAATCTTCTGTTTCATTGCTTGCATAACCAAACATCATACCTTGGTCACCAGCACCTTGCTCTTCTTTTTTCTTTCTATCTACCCCTTGATTAATATCGGCAGATTGTTCGTGAATAGCAGATAATACACCACAGCTATCCGCTTCGAACATATATTCACTTTTTGTGTAACCAATTTTCTTGATCACATTACGTGCAATAGTTTGTACATCTAAATAAGCTTTAGATTTTACTTCACCTGCTAAAACTACTTGACCAGTAGTTACTAAAGTTTCACAAGCTACTTTTGACTGAGGGTCAAAGGCTAAAAAGTTATCGATTAAGGCGTCAGAAATCTGATCGGCTACTTTGTCTGGATGTCCTTCTGATACACTTTCAGAAGTAAATAAATATGGCATAGATTAGTATTTAAGGTGCAAATATATTAATAAAATCAATAAATCGAACTATAAGTCGGAGTAATAGATATGTAATCTCATTCTGAATTTAGTTCTTTTTCCGCCTCCTAAAACCACACGACCTGTAGCTGCTTGGTTACCAATAGCTGTGGTTAAGTAGTCTTGTGTAGGAGCTTGTTTATTATAAGGATAAGGGGGCACTAAACTAACAGAGTCGTTCACTGGGGCAATGATTCTAAAATCAAATAAAGAGTCGGTTCTAGAGATAACCCCTTGTACATACCTACTCACATTAAAGTTATAAGAAGCTACATTATCATAGCCATCAATAGACTTATAGGAAAGCTTGCCTCCAAATTGAGTAAAAGAACTTGCATTGGTGGTACCTTGAAAATCGTTAGGTACATTGCGAAATAATTGAGTGGCCGTATCGTAAACGCCTAAAAATAAATATCTAGGTGGCAATAATTGAGATTCTAAACTACCAGCTTTCCCAGCAGATGCAGGCACTTGCTCTGCAATTAATTCAGCTCTATGTATAATTTTATTTGCAAATGTTTTCAAACCAGGAATTTTAACTTTCACCATGGTACCTGGACTTGTTTGCACATAGACCAATGAGTCATTGGCTACTTTATTAATGTGGTTGGCCGACTCCGATCCTGCTCTATTTCTTTTAATAAAATTTACATCTCCGTTACTATAAATACTAAACTTGAAATTTACCACTGTTGTGTCTCTTGCAACCTTAGAATCAAATGCAGTTGAATTGGTATTATAATATAGAGCCAATTTTGTATTGGTATCTAATAAATTAATTTTAAGTAATACATTTTTATTCGCAGACTCATCTGCTGTTAAAGCAAACCCTGGGAAATAAGCACGCAAAGTAGTGTCACTTCTATATGCATTATTTGAATCAAACTCTTTTAAAAATTGTGTGGCAAAACTTTTTGATAATTTAATTCTGATGGTATTATTAGAAGCTTCGAAACGCGTATACAAGGAATCTCCTAGTCTAGCGAAATCGACAGTAGTCTCTCCTAAATTTTGATCGGTTTTAAAATTATATAATTCAGGATAGTTAGAAGCATATAATTTAAAGGCGTCCAAAGGTGTTGCTTGACTAATTCTTTTTAATTGAATTTTTACAGGCTTCGTGGTATCTCCATAAAATCCTTTATAAGATAAAACCAAAACTGCAGAGTCTACTATTAAACTGTCTTTATTGCCTGCGATGAAATAAGGAAAAAAACTAGGCTTCACTTGAAAATACATAGAAGCATTGGTGGTTCCAAAAACAGGATCGTTGGTGATATTACCAAGTACATGATCATCTGAAGCGTAGACTCTCATTGAGTCTGTTCTATCTAATGTTTCAGTGATTACATCTAATACAGTGTCCTTTGTATTATAAGCATCCATGGAAGGCAATAAACCCAGCCCTAATTCCGAACTGCCAATTCTAGTACAAGCCGATAATAGTAGGGTTGAAAAAAGAGATATAATAAATATTCTTACTGTATTATTTGATGCCATGAATTTAATTTGTCTTTACTTAGATGCAAGTTCGTTGTATAAATCTAAATACTCTGTTAAATCGGAGTCCCACCCGTTAAATGGAACTACTTTTTTTCCTTTTACAGCAGAGAATTCTGATACTAATTTTTTATCAATAATATCAGATCCAAAAGTAATAGCATCGGCATAAGTGGCACCTCCTCTAAATAAAGCGGCATTATTTAAATCCTTGAAGGGTTCTAAATCTTTGTCTTTAATATTGGTATTGATAATTGCCTTTGTCAATAAATCTTTATTGAACTTTTCCTCAAATGTATTTTGACCAATAGTAAATACAATTTTAGCATTAGAGAAAACAGGTTCTTTCTTATAAGCATGTTTGATATAGGCTGGAATTAAACCAGTCATCCAACCACTACAATGAATAATATCTGGAGGCCATCCAAATTTTTTCACCGTTTCCAGTGCACCTCTACAGAAGAAAATAGTTCTTAAGGCATTGTCATCAAACCATTTTTCGGTTTCATCATGAAAAATTTGCTTGCGCTTGAAAAAGTCTTCGTTCTCTAAAAAATAAACTTGTAAACGGGCATTCGGTAAAGAAGCCACTTTAATTTGTAGAGGATAGTCGTCTCCGTCTAATTGAACATTGATTCCTGAAAGTCTAACCACTTCATGTAAACGATGTCTTCTTTCGTTGATCACCCCAAAACGAGGCATAATACAACGAACTTCTAATCCACTGTCGTTACTTTTAATGGCGAGCTTATTAATTACCTCAGCAAACTCGGTCAGCTCTAAATAGGGCGACATTTCTGTGGCGATATATAAGATTCGTTTTTTTTCAGACATTCCTTTTGGGTTTAACTCAAATCTAAGTTTGAGTGTGCAAAGGTACGTAATTGTAAGGACTTTAAGAAACAACAAAAAAGACTAATAAATACCCTCTCCCCCCTTCATTTGTAGACAATTGGTCGTAAATTGCAGAGAATTGTTTAACAAGATTACCCATGAGTAAATTCATTAAAATAGCCTTCTTCTTTTTCATAGGCATTTTATTGATTTGGTGGAGTTTACACCAAATCCCCCCTCAAGAATGGGAGAAATTTACTATTGCCCTAAAGAAGTCAAAATTCTGGATCATTTTCCCTGTAGGTCTTATCCTTGGACTCTCTCATTTAGTGCGTGCCTTAAGATGGCGTTTAATTATGGAACCCCTTGGATATAAGCCTTCCATTATCAATACTTTTATAGCGGTCTTAATTGGCTAT
>CAIJZF010000015.1 GCA_903825095.1 uncultured Bacteroidota bacterium
ATCGTAAATACCGATAAAATAATGGTTACTTTTTTAATTTCCGCCATTGCTTCTGCGTTATGCGCTTCGTGGTCTGTGTGTGAATGTGACATATAAATTTTTGAATGCTAATTATAATAAATAAAAGATAGTAAATACAAATACCCATACTAGGTCTACAAAGTGCCAGTATAAACCTGCTTTTTCAATCATTAAATAATGACCTCTTTGTTCAAACTTATCCATCAGTGTCATAATAAGCATAATGATATTAATAACTACCCCGCTAAATACGTGGAAGCCATGAAAACCAGTAATGGTAAAAAAGAAATTGGTAAAATTAGTAGAGCTTGCTGTTCCATCTGCATTTAAAAAAGGATTCGCACCCCACCAAGCACCTTCATGAAATAAATGATTCCACTCCCATGCTTGACAACTTAAAAAGGCAATACCTCCAATAATTGTTAAGATCATATTTCTAACCACGCCTTGCTTATCCATATTCTTACCAGCATGCACTGCTAATACCATGGTTACAGAGCTAATGATTAAAATAAAAGTCATGATACTTACAAACACCAAGGGTGCATGTACCCCATCTGGAGCGAATGGGAAACTTCTAAAAACTTCATTTGAATTAGGCCATCCGTTCGTTGAAAAACGGACTGTACCATAAGAGATTAAAAAAGCACCAAAAGTAAAGGCATCGCTCATTAAAAAATACCACATCATTACTTTTCCGTACTCAGAATTAAAGGGGCTTTTTCCTCCTCCCCACAATTTTGCTTCATTTGGCGAAGCGGTTGTTGTTGTTGACATGTTCTGTTTCTATTTCAGTGCAAAAATATTGGCTATCAAGGATATTCGTATCAAAAAACCGGGTTTTTTTGTATTTATCTTTAACAAAAGTGGCCCTTTTATCCAATCCAATGAAGGAAGACAAAAAGGTAAATCCAAAGTATATCTACAAAATGCCAGTAAGTTGATAGCAATTCTACCGGCAAGGTATTTTCTGTGTTGTTTTTGGCCAAAAATGACTTAAAAGACACCCCAATTAGCGCTAATACCCCACCTAAAACGTGCAATAGGTGCAAAATGGTAATAACGAACAAAAATGAGGCTGCTGAATTGCTTCTAGGACCCGTTAAAGCAATATTATTGGCTTGAAGTGCCATGAAGCCTTGGACCTGTAAAATCATAAAAACTACCCCTAAAATAGCGGTTAGGCTTAAAAATCCACGGTAAGGGTTTTGAAGACCTTCTTTGGCCTTCTTAACTGCCATTTGCATGGTAAAGCTACTTAGTAGTATAACCACGGTGGCGATAAAGAATACTTTAGGAAGTTCAAAGTCCAACCAATTGGATTGGCTCTTTTTTACAATATAGGCACTGGTTAAACCAGCAAACATCATTACAATGCTGCCCAGCCCTGCATATAAAACCATCTTGTAAGGATGCATCTTATTTTTTCCAACGCTTGTTTTTAATTCTGTTGCCATAATATAATTTTTATAATTTATCTGCGAGTAAGGCTAAATAAACAATAGGTAAATAAATATAACTGCTAAACATTACTCTTCTTGCGGCAGGCACACCCATATTTTGATACAGTCTTATACATTGCACCACCATAAAAATATTGGCCACTAATAAAATCCACATACTTACTTGACCTGTTAAGTTTAAGTAATAAGGTAGAAAACCAATAGGTATCATAAGCACTGCATACATAATACATTGAATGGCTGTAAAACGTGTAGGCCCTTCTTTAGCAGGTAATAATTTAAAACCTACTCTAGAATAATCGGCATGCGTTACCCAAGCAATGGCCCAAAAATGAGGGAACTGCCAAATGAATTGAATTAAGAATAATGCTAAACCTGCATACGCAAAATCGTCGTTGCCTGCTACCCATCCAATTAAACAAGGAAGGGCTCCAGGAAACGCGCCTACTAAAACAGCAATAGAATTTATTTTTTTTAGCGGCGTATAAATAAAAGCATATAAGAATAAACTAAAGGCAGAAAGTAGTGCAGAAGAAAAATTAAAATACTTCCACATAATAGCTACTCCTAGAACACCAGTAATAATAGCAAAAGTATAAGCCGTTTGTTGAGACATTCTTCCAGATGCCACTGGACGATTCGCTGTGCGCTTCATTTGCGCATCGGTATCTTTTTCTACTGCCTGGTTAATGGCATTGGCACTTCCTGTAATACATAAGCCCGCAAAAGTTAAAAGTAAAATCATGGACCAGTCATAGGCCATTACTTTAGGAGCCAACATATAACAAATTACACAAGTAAACACCACTGTAAAACTCAGGGTGAATTTCATTAACTGTGCGTAATTAGTAAGTGTTTGTTTCAAGAAATATTTTTTTTCAAAAGTATAATTCAACAAAAAGAAAGTTCAACTACCATTGTATCAAATTACAATGCCCTGAAATCAGGGCATTGTAAAACTGAATATTTTTAACTAGTGTGTTTCTGTTTCATCCGCACCCACTGGAGTGGTTTGTGGAATAAAATCATGTCCATCTTTACCGTAATCATAAGGCCAACGGTGTACTTCTGGTATTTCACCAGGCCAGTTACCATGACCAGGACGAATTGGTGTAGTCCACTCTAAAGTATTAGACTCCCATGGATTTAACACGGTTACTTTACGTCCTTTAAATATAGAGTAGAAGAAATTAATTAAGAATAAGATTTGAACAGCAAAAACAATCATGGCTACGGTGCTAATAAAACGATTTAACTCCGCAAATTGTTTAAAGCTCTCCCAAATACTAAAATCAAAATAACGACGAGGCATACCCGCTAAACCTTGATAATGCATTGGCCAGAAAATCATATAGGCACCCGCTAATGTAATCCAGAAGTGAATGTACCCTAATGAATTATTTAAATAGCGACCATACATTTTAGGGAACCAATGATAAACACCTGCGAACA
>CAIJZF010000016.1 GCA_903825095.1 uncultured Bacteroidota bacterium
ATATTAAATAATGCTTCGCGTTTTTCTTTGTCTTCATAGCCTAAAATTAAATTCACCATCCATTCCCCTTTAGTCGTGTTGCGAATAAACATATTACGCACCCAACCTCTATGCTCTTTAATATTATAAAAAGGCATTTCGTTGGCTATTGCAAAATCCACCACTGCTTTTCTTAATTCGTTGGTAGGTTCTTCTTGTAAATAACATTTATCTACTTCCACTACTTTTTCAAAAAAACCTCTGGCATGAAATCCTGCCACCCCTGGCGCTTTTTCTAGATGACTTATATCTCCATTTTCAGCAGCCGCCTTCATGGCTTTAAACTCTGAAAAAGGAATAAACTTTTCAGTAGCAAATGTATATTCCACTTTATTTCTATAGCCTTGGGTTTGTTCAGCACCCATAATAGGAGGAATAGGGGGCAGTGGAACTTTTGCAATTCTTGTTAAATTGTCTACCACTTGTTTATGCTTATAAACCAATTGTTGCTCATAAGGAAGCATCTGCCATTGACAACCTCCACATACTCCAAAATGACTACAAAAAGGAGTAACTCTAATACTTGAATAAGAATGGAAATGTTTTACAAAACCCTCTCCCCAATCGGCCTTGTTTTTTTGTAGTTGAATATCTACCAGATCACCTGGTACGGCACCTTCTACAAATATCACTTTGCCATCCACTCTGGCTAATGCCTTGCCCTCTGCGGCATAATCTTCAATTAATACCTTTTCTAATAAAGGGGCTTGTTTAAATTTTCTCACGGAAACAAAGGTACTACCCAAGCATTATATTTAAGGTATATATTGTTATTTTTACCCGGCTTTTTAAAAGAAATAAAACAAGCATTCCAATGAGAAAAATAGTATTTACATTAATAGCCGGCTTTCTTATACATAATGGGTTGATAGCACAAAATAGTAAGGCTACAAACACTACAAGCGCTAAGCCTCTTGGTCACTCTATTAAAATAGTTTTAAAGCCTTATCAAAATACCAAAGTATATATAGGAACGAATTATGGAAGAAATAGGGTTTTAGCCGATTCTACTTTATTAAACGCTCAAAGTGAAGGAGTGTTTGAATCTAAAACTAAATTAACACCAGGTATTTATTTTGTGGTTTCTCCCAAGTATTCCATTTTATTTGATTTTTTAGTAGACGAAAATCAACATTTTAAAATTGTTGCTGACACTGCTTCTATCAATACATTTCAAATTATAGGTTCTACCGAAAATAATATTTTTAAAGAGTATTCTAATTCCATTAATAATTTAGGCATGCAATTAAGTGCTCTTGAAAATAAATACAAGGCCGCAAAAAATGCGAAAGATTCTGCAAGCTTTAAAGAATTGTATTTAACCAAGGATAAAGAAGTAAAAGCAGCAAGAATCAATGTGATAAAGGCTTATCCAAAATCAATGACCAGCTTCTTTTTAAATGTGATGCAAAGACCAGAAGCCCCTGCCATGCCTACTATCAATGGAAAATTGGATTCACTGTATCCTTACTATTATGTAAAAAATCATTTTTGGGACAATGTTGTTTTTAATGATAACCGTTTAATACGCACTCCTTTTTTTGAAGAAAAGCTAGATGAATATTTTAAAAATTATGTTTCCAGAGAACCCGATTCTATTATTGAGGAGCTGCAGTATATTTTAACAGTGGCTAAAACAGGTAAAGAAATTTATCCTTTCTTGCTTTTTAAATTTACCAATAAATACATTGCTCCAGAATTCATGGGTCAAGAAAAAGTATTTATACACTTGTTCCAAAACTTTTTTGCCAAAGGCGATACGGTATTATTAAACGAGGCTTCTAAAAAATCTATTACAGAAAGGGCCTATAGTATGATGGCCAATCAATTAGGCCTAGCCGCGCCTAGCTTGATTGTGAACACACCCGATAATAAAAAGGTTTCTTTGTATGATCAAAAAGCACCCTATACCTTTCTTGCTTTTTGGGACCCTACTTGCAGCCATTGTAAAGTAGAGATTCCAAGACTAGATTCTTTTTACAAAGCTTCTTGGAAAAATTTAGAAGTAAAAATATTTTCTGTGAATATTAATTTTAAGGAACTGGCGGCATGGAAAATATTTATTCAAGAAAACCATTTAGAAACTTGGACCCACGCTTATCAAACAGAAGAGGATTTAAATAAAGAAATAAAAGCAGGCCTACCTACTACTATTCGTCAACAGTATGATGTATTTAAAACGCCTACTTTTTATTTATTAGATGCTAATAAAAAAATTATTGCTAAAAATTTAAGCTTAGAACAGTTCAACGACTTTTTACAAAACGCTAATAATAAATCGGCGCCAAAAAAATAATAATTTAAAATACAGCGGCCACTACATCTCTAACCACCTTTGGTTTACCCAAGGTATAGTAATGTAAAACCGGCACACCAACCGCTTTCAGCTCCTTGCTTTGTGCAATTAACCACTCGGTGCCTACTTGCTCACAAGCTTCATCGGTGGTGGCTGCTAGCATCGCGTTTCTTAAATCCAAAGGAATATCTACATAAAAAATATTCGGCAAAATAGTTAACTGCTTTTTATTGGTAATAGGTTTTAGTCCTGGAATAATAGGCACTGTTATACCAATGCTTCTACAAGCGTCTACATAATCGAAATATTTTTTGTTGTCAAAAAACATTTGTGTCATTATGTATTCAGCACCCGCATCCACTTTATCTTTTGCTCTTTGTAAATCAAATTCCATAGAAGGCGCTTCAAAATGTTTCTCCGGATAACCCGAGACACCCATGCAAAAATTAGTCTTGCTGCCGTTCAAAATATCTTTGTCTAAATATTCTCCTTTATTTAATTTAACTACTTGTTCTAATAATTCAATAGCTTGTTTATTACCATTAGGTTCAGGAATAAAAGTTTTTTGATTTTTTTCAGCGTCGCCTCTTAAAACTAGTAAATTATCAATACCTAAAAATTGTAAATCAATTAAGGCGTCTTCTGTTTCTCTTTTTGAAAAGCCCCCACAAATAATATGAGGCACTGCATCTACATTGTAATGGTTCATAATGGCCGCACAAATACCTACCGTGCCAGGTCGTTTACGCACATCTATTTTTTCCTCTGTACCATCTTCTCTTTTTCTAGTGATCGTCTCACTACGGTGATAGGTTACATTAATCCATGATGGCTTAAATTCCATTAGGGGATCTAAGTGTTCATATATGTAAGAAATGGTTTTACCTTTTAGAGGAGGTAGTACCTCAAATGACAC
>CAIJZF010000017.1 GCA_903825095.1 uncultured Bacteroidota bacterium
ACATTCCCTAAATCAACAATGGACACCTGGGTATGCCAATAATAAAGAGAATACAAGGCAGCTCTTACTGCATTGGCAGCTTCATGCCCGTTCAAGGCATAGCCTCCACCCCTGCATTCTCCCGCCCCTATAAGTACCATATCGGCCTGGCTAATGTCTGGAAGGCTTCCTTCATTCGACTTGATATGCTTGCCTAATTGGGTGTCACGATAGCCTTCATCCTTGGAAAGAAGGTCCAAATTAATAGGTTCTAAATAATCTAGGATAGAGTTCAATGACATGCGTTAATGTTAACTACTAACATAACGCAGAAAGGAGTAAAAGATTGTATAAAAAAGCGACTAATCTTGGAATTTATAGCCCACCCCTCTTATGGAGATGAAATGGACTGGAGATTTAGGATCTTGCTCAAAATATTTACGAAAACTCAGTATAAAATTATCAATGGTTCTAGTGGTAGGATAGACCTGATAGCCCCAAACCGATTGTAAAATTCTTTCTCTAGTAACCACCGTATTTTTATTTTCAATAAGTAATTGAAGTAGCATGGACTCCTTTTTGGTCAAAGTAATTTTCTCCCCTTTATTACTAGTAGCTTCCAATAATTTAAAATTAAGTCTATGGCCTGCGAAACTAAATTCATCGAGAGCAGCCGATTGCTTTGAAGTATTTGTTTTCTGAATGAGTTTAGCAACGCGTAATAATAATTCTTCTAAATTAAAAGGCTTGGTTAAATAATCATCTGCTCCTAATTTTAAACCCTGCACTCTATTGGCACTTGTATTTTTAGCGCTCAAAATTAAAATGGGCGTTTCTATATTATGTAACCTTACTGTTTCTGTAATAGCAAAACCATCTAAAGAGGGAAGCATGATATCTAAAATAATTAAATCAAAATGCGCCGATTGAATTTGTTTTAAAGCATGTGCGCCATCATAAGAAGAACTCACACTATACCCCTCCAACTCTAAATTCAATTTTAGGGTGTCGTGTAAATTTTCTTCATCTTCTACTAATAAAATTTCAAATTTTTTCATGTACTTAAATAAAAAAAGTGACGGTGAAAATACTTCCAGTAGGTGTATTGTTAGTCAACTGAATCTGCGCGTTATGAAATGTAGCAATTTTTTTACAAAGGTAAAGTCCTAGACCGCTACCTTTAGTAGTTCTAGTGCTTTCTGAACCTAGGCGATAAAATTTTTCAAATACTTTATTTTTAGCAGCATCTGCAATGCCAGGCCCCTGGTCTTTTACAATAAGCTGTACAGTGTTTTGATGGGTTTGTAATTGAATATAAATAGGCTCCGTAATGGGTGCATACTTATTCGCATTGTCCATTAAATTATTAATAAGTAATTGTATCAACAAAGGTTCTCCTTGAATTTCCATTGCCTCCTCCACCATCGTATTACAAACTCTAGAAGGGTACCTTTCTTGAAATGACTTAATAGTTTGTCTCACTAGTTCAGATAGATTCACTAATTGCTTATCGGCCTCATACTTTCCCATATCTAATTGAGAAGTCAATAAAATATTTGTACTTAAATCATCTAATCTTTTGGTTTCCTTTAAAGTGGCTTCTAATAATTTTAATTGTTGGGTGGCATCTAAGTCTCTTTTTAAAAGGGTCTCTATGTTTAAATGGGAGATGGCAATAGGTGTTTTTAATTCATGAGTAACCGCCATCATAAAGTTTTGTTGTTGGTCGGCATAACGTAATTGTTTCATTAAAGAACGATACACATAAATTGCCCCTAATAAGAATAAAAGTAAAATGGTTACACCTTCCCCAATGAATTGTTTTGTTTTTCTTAATTGAAAATCTTGAATGGCGTGGGTCTTCGCTGCTAAGGAAGGATCACTTAACTGAATAGATTGAAATTTAATAGCCGCAATTTCATTGTTTTGCTTTTCTAAGGAAACATACCACCAAATAAAGGCTGCAATCATGTAAGTCAGAAAAACCCAATAAATAAGACTTACTAATTTTAATTTATTGAGTTTTATCAGTTTCCAATTCATGGTTTAACTTTTTCTACTCGAATACCTGTAGATAAAATATTCTCTAAGGGGTCTTCTCTCATGGTATGCTGAATACTTATTTCATTAAGGCCCATGGTTAAACGAATGGGTGTGGTGGTCATTGGAATTCTTTGATCATAAATATCATCCATCCCTGTGCCTAACCAACCCTTGGCATCATCGGCTAAGTTTAAATTCACTACCTGCTTGGTCATTATATTCTTAGGGCCTTTAATACTAAGGTCTAGCCAAATGTTTTTATAATGATAAGCATTGTGATGCCTGATGACAAAAAATATTTTATAGGTGGCGGCTGTATCCGTAACATTAAACTGATACTTAGTAGCTTGTTTTGAAGGCCAGTTATGATTGGGATAAATGGTGCTTTGTTCAAAAAGCTGTTTGGTCTCGCATGCAGACAAAACAAAAAATATACTTAGTAAAATAAAAGCTATTTTATTTTTCAATAAACCCATCTTATAAAACGTTTAATATTTGTTCTTTTGCTTTCTCTAATTCATCTTTCATTAAAATCACCGACTTTTGAATTTCCATATCATTGGCTTTAGAACCAGTGGTGTTAATCTCTCTGCCCATTTCTTGTAAAATAAAAGAAAGCTTTTTCCCTTTAGAAGGCTCTGCCTCTTTTAAAACTGTTTTAAAATAAGTACAATGATTATTCAATCTTACTTTCTCTTCAGAAATATCAATTTTTTCAATATAATAAATAAGTTCTTGCTCTAATCTATTATTATCATATTTATCAGGTCCCACGTTTTGTTCTAACAATTTTACTAAGCCCTCTTTTATCTTCACGCGTCTATTGGGTTCAAACTTTTCAATATGGGCTTGATGCGCTTCAATAGCTGCTACACGCTCGAGTAAATCTTTTTCTACAGACTTGCCCTCTTCTAAACGATGTTGCATTAATGCTTTAATAGCTTCTTGCAATAAATCTTGAATTTGCTTCCACTCCTCTTCAGTCAATACTTCACTACTGGAAGAAACCACATCGGGCATTTTTAATAAAGTGCTTAATATATTTTCTTTTGGAATACCTAACTCATCGGCTAGTTCTACAATGGGCTGATAATAAGATTTAGCCAATTCTTTATTGACCGTTACGGGCTTTGAAATACCATTGGACTTAATGGTTATAGTAGATTCTACACTTCCTCTTAATAAAGTTTCATTTAACTTATTTCTTATCTCCACTTCATAAGGCTTTAACATGAAGGGAATATTCAAACGCAAATCAAATTGTTTGCCGTTCAGCGATTTCACTTCTACTAAAATGGTCTTGTCTTTAAAAGTAGCTTCTGCACGACCATATCCCGTCATTGAATATAACATAATAATACCTGTTTAAATAGTGAATAAAGGTATTAAATTATAGGCAAGCAATCGCATTTTTTAAAAATCAATCCCTACCCCATTTTTCTTGCGCTGCTGATACGCTTCAAAATCAAATGTATATAATTTACCAGG
>CAIJZF010000018.1 GCA_903825095.1 uncultured Bacteroidota bacterium
ATCCCATTTCTGAATTAGAAAAAATTGAACTGCTTAAAAAACTAATCGATCAATTTGATAAAAACAATCCTCTAAAAAGATACCGTGGCGATGTGTACTATGAAATGAATAACCTAAGCAGGTTATTTAGTGCTATGAAAAAAGAAGGTTGGACCTCTACTTATTTAGTGGAACAAATTAACCGCTATATCACAGAAATTCCTACTAGAGATGAATTTGTATATAGGAGAAAGTACAAGCAGTTTGAAGCTGGTAGCTTGAAACAAGGATTGGTAGACGCTGCTATGGAAAAAATGGAAAAATTAAAAGCAGCCGTACTTGCTTTTGATGCTTACCAAGCACTGATGAAATCGCATAGCAGGTATGATTTTGATGATATGATTAATTGGGTGATTGCTGCTTTTAAAGAAAATAAAAACTTACTCGCACAGTATCAAGAAAAATATTTGTACATATTAGTAGATGAATACCAAGATACCAGTGGGACACAAAATGAACTGGTACAATTACTGGTAAACTATTGGGAGCAACCTAATTTGTTTGTAGTAGGCGATGACGACCAAAGTATTTTCAGGTTCCAAGGTGCCAATGTTGAAAACATGTTGCATTATCAAAAGCAATACCATGAAGCCATTACCACCATTGTACTTGAAAACAATTATAGGTCTACCCAGCCTATCTTAAATGCTTCTACTTTATTAATAAATAACAACCAAGAAAGGCTTATTAATAAAATAGAGGGGCTCTCCAAAAATTTAATAGCCGCACTTGACGCGAATAAAAATATTGACTTAGTTCCTTCCATTGAATCTTATAACGATCCCCAAGAAGAGATGATAGGCATTGCAGAAAAAATTAATCAATTAATACTAGCAGGCATCCAGCCTAAGGATATTGCTGTTTTATTCAAAGAAAATAAGTACGGAGAAGAGATTGCGCATTTTTTACAGCAAAAAAATATTCCTTTATTTAGTAAAAGAACCGCTAATTTATTTAATCAGGTACTCATTCAGCAAATTATTAGAATATTAGACTACTTAGCCTGCGAATGGGACCAGCCCAATGAAGGGGCTAATATATTATTTGAAATTTTACATTTCTCTTGGTGGAAAATTTCACCTATCACCATTGCTACACTCACCGTAGAAGCGAATCAATTAAAATACGCGCATGCAGAAAATACTTTTAGAAAAGTATTAATTGATAAAACCAAGGACGTACAAACAGCTTTGTTTAGTGAAGGAGGCATGAGTGAGGTGGCCAAGGCCATGCAGGTATTAGAGGACTTAATGGGTCAGGTGGCCAATGTGACTTTAGTGAATTTAGTAGAACAGGTTTTACAAAAAACAGGTATTATTCAAAATGTGTTAACAGGACCTAATAAAAGCCATGAACTAAACTTGGTGAGTACCTTTTTCGATTTTATCAAAGAAGAAACCCATCGTCATCCAACGCTACATTTAAATAGTTTGGTAGATATGCTAAAACTAATGCGTAGAGAAGATATACGTTTACCCCTTCCTATTACCACCGGCTCTGATGCTGGCGTGAATTTATTAACCACCCATGGCAGTAAGGGTTTAGAATTTCAATATGTATTTTTAGCAGGTACCAATGCGCAGTATTGGGAAAAGAAAAGAAGAACAGCTAGTGCGGGCTATACCCTACCCGATACGGTATTAAGTAGTTTAGAACACGCCGATGATAAAGAAGAATTAAGAAGATTATTTTATGTAGCCATTACTAGGGCTAAACAATTTTTAACTATTTCCTATAGTCAATATAAAGCAGATGGCAAGGAAGCAGAACCTAGCCAGTTTATTATTGAAGTATTGGAAGGCAAAGAGGCAAGCATTCAGAAAATAGAATTACCACAGGATATTAAAATAGCTTATAAGCTACTTCGTTTGCAATCGGCGCCCATGCCTGAAATTCAACAATTAGAAGATGACTTTATCAATCCTAAACTTGAAAAGTTTTCAATGAATGTAACGGCACTCAATAATTATTTAAAATGTCCATTACATTTTTACTATAATAGTTTAATTCGTGTGCCTGCTGGAAAATCGGAGGCCACCACTTTTGGTTCAGCCATTCACGATGCCTTAAATAAACTATTTAAAAAAATGCAAGAAGCGGGCAATAATCAATTTCCCGATACACAAACTCTTATTCAAGATTTTAACTACTACATGAATAGGCATAAAGAAGCCTTTACACAACAAGAGTTCAAGGATAAAACCGAATTAGGCGAAACCGTACTTATTAAATATTATGATAGGTATATAAACGAATGGAACAAAGTAGTGTCTACAGAATTCAGAATTAATAATATAGTGGTGAAAGAGATTCCTTTAAAAGGTACCATTGATAAAATTGAATTTAATGGTAAGCAAGTGGTGGTGGTGGATTACAAAACAGGCAATATTGAAAACGCAAGAGAAAAATTAAAAGGCCCGAATGAAAAAAATCCTTTAGGAGGAGATTATTGGAGACAGGCCGTTTTTTATAAAATACTTTTAAACCATCACCCAAAAAATTGGGAAGTGACTACCGCTGAATTTGACTTTATAGAGCCCAATAAGAAAAAGGAATTTGAAAAAATTGTAGTGCCTATCACCGATGCCGATATCACCACCGTAAGTCAGCAAGTACAAATGGTTTGGGAGAAAATACAAGCCAAGGACTTTTACACCGGTTGTGGCAAGGAGGATTGTCATTGGTGTAATTTTGTCAAAACAAACGAATTAGCAGTGGCCCTGCATGAAATAAAAGCGGCCGCTGAATCAGAGGAAGAATAAATCAATTAAGTTTGCATTCTATGAGGAAGTTTTCAATACTGAAATTTTTGGTCTTGGCTGGATGGGCGCTTTCAAGCATTATGCAATTAGAAGGTTGCGCCAATATTGTACCTCCCAGTGGCGG
>CAIJZF010000019.1 GCA_903825095.1 uncultured Bacteroidota bacterium
CCTACCTTCTGGTAATTTAATCGTACCCGTTATTAAAGGCGCCAATCAATTAAGTATTGTAGGTATTACAAAACCCGTTAATAATTTAGCACAAGCTGCTAGAAATGGTCAATTAAAGCCTACAGATACCCAAGGGGGCACATTCACAGTAACCAATGTAGGTTCTTTTGGAAGTATTATGGGAACCCCTATTATTAATCAACCACAGGTTGCTATTTTAGCATTAGGTGCTATTAAGAAAAGAGCAGTAGTTGTAGAAACACCTTCCGGTGATGCCATATTAGTGCGTCACATGATGTTTATAAGTATGAGCTATGACCACCGTATTGTAGATGGTGCGATGGGTTCTAAATTCTTATCAGCTGTAGGAAAAGAAATTGAAAGTTGGGATCCCAATAGACAGTGGTTTCAATATGTATAAACTAAGTAAAAAAAGTATAATTTAAATACATTAAAAAGCCCCGATATTTCGGGGCTTTTTAATGTATATGAGTGCTAGAAATGTTGAATTTAATTTTTCAATTTTAATTAGAATTAATTTAATAATTCAAACCCCAGGTTCTTCCTTTCATTACAGCAGGCACTCCTTTTGATAACCATTCTGGCATGGGTGCACCTTTTAAATAACTATCGAAAAATTGTTGTTCTCTTATTTGAATATCTTTTCTATTTCTACGCTCTACTAAATTATGGGCTTCATTATTGTATACCAATAACCAAACTTTTTTGTTCAAACGTTTCATATCGCTATACATTTCAATACCTTGATACCAAGGCACAGCATCATCTGCATCATTACTCATTATTACCAACGGTGTTTTAATATTAGGTAAAGAGAATAAAGGAGAGTTCTTAATATATAAGTCGGGTCTTTCCCATAAGCTAGCACCTAATCTTGTTTGTGATTTCTCGTATTGGAATTGACGACTAATACCAGGCCCCCAACGAATACCAGAATAAGCGCTGGTCATATTCACCACTGGCGCACCTGCCCAAGCAGCTGCATATAAATTGGTTTTAGTGATTAAATATGCAATTTGATATCCTCCCCAGCTTTGTCCTTGTAAACCAACCTTGGTACTATCTACAAAACCTTTTTGAATCATGGCTCTAGTACCACTTAAGATATAGTCATAAGCAGATTGTCCAGGGAAACCTGTTTTGTACCAGATATCCGGTACAAATACAATGTAGCCTCTACTTGCAAAAAATGGAATGTTTAATCTTGAAGGTGTAGGTGCTGGTGCTAAATAGTTATGTAATGTTTGATTGTTTCTTTCGTAGAAATACACAATCATAGGATATTTTTTCTTGGCATCGAAATTCTCAGGTAAATATAAAACACCTTCTGCCATTTTACCAGTATAGGCTTTCCATTTCACTATTTGAGAACTCATCCAATTGTAATTCGCTTGCTGTGTATTAATAGTAGCTATACTGCTTGGATTTTGTTTTGTAGCAGCTAATGTATATAAGAATAAATTAGGAGATTTTACTTCGTCTTCCTGCATTACCGCAATATCATTAGAATGAGCGGCTCCAATAATAGTGCTAAAATGCATCGCTACTTGGTTTATTAAATTCAATTTACCATCTGCAAGATTTAAGGTTGATAATAATTCAGACTTATCTACCTCACTAAATCCTTTAATTAAAATTGTCGCATTTTTAGTTAAAGTTTTACGCTCTGTATCGGTCTCAACAAATCTTGAAATAATTTTATTCATTCTACCATTGGTTAATTTCTTAGAGGCGTTTATTCCATTCATGTCTACTAACCAAATATCATATCTGTCATACATTAATACTTCTTGGTTATTGTCCATCCATTTCGCAATGCCATAGGCATTAGGATCGTCTGGTAAATCGTTTTCTTCATCAAATAATGAAGTTTTAATGTCTTTGGCAATTTGAATGGTTTTACCCGTTGTTGCATTATACGAAAAATACTTTTTTTGTGGTTCATCATAATACACCAAAGCATTACCATCATAAGAAGGACTCATTAAATTCCCTTTCCACTCTTTTTGAATTAATTTTCTTTGTCCTGTACTTGTGCTAATAGCAAAAATATCTTTTAGAGAAAAGCCTTGCCATTGAGATGCTAGTAAGTAAGTAGAATCAATAGTGGCATAAGCAGTGCTGCCATCTCCTTCAGCAGTTGTCATAACATCTCTGTCTTTAATTTTACCTAGGTAAGTTGCTCTTTTATTTTCAGTATTAATGACTACTAGTTCAGTACTTTTTAAAGTACTTTCTAAAGCTTTTTGTTGAGCAGGTTGAATGATAGGATCATTGTAATGCCAAATATCAACACTTACTCTTTCAAAATCTGGTAAACTAGTGTCTTTGATAGGCAGTATGGGTTGAACACCGAATTCTAGTTTATTACCCGACTTACTAAACTTCATTTTTCTATCCCCTCCAATTGTATAGTTAGTAGGAATAGCATTGTTAGACTTATCGAATACAGATACCGCTGTCTCTAGTGAAGGCGTATAATATGCTAAGTAATAATTTTTTTGAAGGGCTTTGTCGGCACTGTCTTTCTCCACTAAATAAGCCAATTGTTTTCCTTCTTCATCCCAAATAAAATTGGTTGCCGTATATACTTGCTTTGTCAACACCTTCATATTGGTGTCTGCAATAGTGGCAAGTAGTACCTGGGCCTCTTTTTGTTTTGTCTTCACCTGATACATGACTACACCCATTGCTTTAGGATGTATTAAGTACTGTGCAATATTGGAATAGGTTTTCTCTTTTGCAGAAGATAAATCTCTCATTACTAAATCAGATCCTTCTTTATTGATATCCCCTTTTTTATCTTTCAAATACACTATTATATCATTACCATGTTCTGCCAATTGAAAGCTTTTTACAGAAGGGATTTTTTGAATAGCACTAGTTGCTAATTCCACTATCACTAAACTGTCTTTAGGCATTTCATCTGCCTTCTTTTTATCTATTTTGGCTTTTCTAGTTTCAGCAAAACTGGGTTTTATTTTAGCTACTAGGTATTCTCCATTTTCTGTAAAAACGGCTTGTGTGGCTCTAGCAATACTTAATTCATTTCCCGTTTTCACATTTCTAATAATAAATGAACCATCTCCTTCCTGAGGCGCAATAGCATAAACTATAAATTTGCCTTGAGGATGAAAAGAGGTTTCTCTGATGGACTGCCAACTATCATAAACAGTATGGTCTAATTCCTTTTTTTGTGCACTTGTTTTCAAACAAAGGAAAACCAG
>CAIJZF010000020.1 GCA_903825095.1 uncultured Bacteroidota bacterium
GCTAAGGCGACCAAATGATTAGAATAAGGACCTCCAAAACTAGCAATGGTAGAAGCATTATGCGCTATAGCATCTTCAATATAGTATCTTAACTTAAACCATTTATTGCCACTTACAATAGGGTGCAGTTTATCTAATCTTAAAATACTAGATTCAATAGTTGAACTACTAAAGCTAGTAATAGGATCTATGGTTATGGGATCTATTGTAATGCTTGGTTTCAATGTTTTTTTATTTAAGGGAAATCAGTTATTTTTACACACTGATTTATCATCAATATTCAGTACTAGGATATCCTAAAATTAGGATTAAATTAGATTCAAATTAATTGAAAATATATGGCAGCTACATTAGTGATTTTGGCAGCAGGGATGGCAAGTAGGTATGGTAGTATGAAGCAAACCGAGGGTTTTGGTCCTGCAGGAGAGACCATCATGGAATATTCTATTTATGATGCCATTCGCGCAGGTTTTAATAAAGTGGTTTTTATTATCCGTGCCGATTTTGCAGAAGCTTTTAAAAATGCCATTGAACCTAAGTTGAAAGGTAAAATTGAAATTGAATATGTATTTCAATCTCTAGATAAATATACAGAAGGCTATACAGTAGCTGCAGATAGAGTGAAGCCTTGGGGTACTGCACATGCTTTATTATGTTGCAAAGAAGTGGTAAAAGAAGCATTCGCTGTGATTAATGCCGATGATTATTATGGCAAAGAGGCTTTTGAGCAAGCCTATACTTTTTTAACAAAAGAGTGCAATGAGAAAACCAATTGCATATTGGGTTATGAGTTGTCTAATACATTAAGTGAGAATGGAACGGTGAGTAGAGGGGTTTGTTCTATAGATGCTGAAGGCTATTTAAAACAAATTAATGAGCGCACTACTATTTATCGTAGAGCAGATGGTCAAATTGTATTTGAAGAAAATGGAGTAGAAACTTCTTTGCAAGAAGATACAAGAGTAAGTATGAATTTTATGTGCTTCGGGCCTACTTTCATTGACTTATGCGAACGTGAGTTTGACTTATTTTTAAAAGCTAAGGGGCAAGAACTAAAATCTGAATTTTATATACCCTATGTAGCGGGCAGGTTCCATGAATTAGGCCTTGGAAAAGTAAAGGTCATTCCTACCAATGCAAAATGGTTTGGGGTTACTTATAAAGAAGATGCACCTGGTGTGAAACAAAGTATTAATGCACTAGTAGAAAGTAAAGTGTACCCTTCTAATTTGTGGTAGGAGGTATTTTAGTTGTAAGATCTAATACTGTAGATGTAATTTTTTAAATTACTCAATTGACTTTTTCTATTTCTTAAATTGGCAGTATTATTTTTAGACAATTTAATTTTGTCTGACTTCTTATCTTCTTTTTCGTTTACCGATTCAATTAAGTCAAATATTTTATTCGCCTTCACCGCAAAGGCAACTCCTTCAGCTTGCTTTTGTCTTGTATTGATAATGCCAATAACCTCTCCTTTATCATTAAATAAAGGGGCTCCAGAAGAGCCTGGATTCGCACTTATTTGAATTTGATAAGAATTGCTATCGCCATTATAACCTGTTTGCGCGCTTAGGTATCCCTTGCCATACACAATGTCATTATCATTTCTTGGGTAACCTAATGTAAAAATTTCTTCTCCCAAATCGGTCATCTTTTTACGAATCACAAAGGGGATATTTTTCGGGGCCTTAAAATCTTCGTCATCAATTTTAAGTAAGGCTAGGTCTGAACTATAATCGCTGTAAATAATATCGGCATGTAATTCTTGGCCCTCACTATTTATAACAATGGCGCCATTTCCTTTAAGCACATGTGTATTGGTTATGATAAAACCCTTTGCATCAATTAAAAATCCTGAACCACCACTTATAAATTTTGCATTTTCTGGAACCTTAGACTTTACCTCATTAATCAAATGCCCTTGTACTTGTTGGTTTTTCTTAATCACTTCAATGTCATTACTTAATTGTAATAATTGATTACCATTTAAACTGGGTGATAAAGACATTACTAATATAGTAGTAGTTAATGCTATGAAACCTCCCACAGAAGCGGCAATGGCAGTAACTCTTTTATATTTATTCCAAAGTTGTATCACTTTAGTTTTAGTGCTAATGCTATCGTCGGTCATCCATTCGCCTGCGGCTATTAATTTATTAAATGTTTGGCTAGTTAGTTTTGCAAAGCTGCGTCTATTCGCATAAGACTGCATATGGTCCAAGAATAATTTATGCTCCACCACCATCTGATCTATTTCAGGGGTACTTTTTCTAAGGGTCTCAAATTGATTCCTTTCTTGAACAGACATGGCGCCTGTCAAGTAGTTTTCAATTGTTTCTAATAATTCTTTGTCTTCCATTTTGCTTTTTCTCTTTTCTCTTCAATAATTATTACCTCTCTGCTCTATCTTTATTCTCCTATATTATACTGCGCAAAAAATAATTTCTTTAGACGCATTAAACATTTGTATTTCTGATTCTTCGCATTGTCGGCATTTGTGTATCCAAAATCGGCAGCCAATTCTTGCATTCCTTTTTTATTCAAATAATAACCTTCTAATAAACTTTTACAAGGTTCTCCTAAACTATGTAATGCCCTATGCATAATTTCAAAAGAAGCTTCTTTCTTATCAAACTCTCTCATATCTTGTTCTACTGAGACGGTTTCTTCTTGACTACTTAAAGGGCCGCTATATTTTCCTAATTGATGCAAGCGTTTTAACCACAAGTGCTTGCAAATAGAGAAAAGATAGGTTTTGATTTGACAGGAAAGCACAAATGAATCGGTTTGCACCTTTTCATATAAAGTAATCATTGCTTCCTGAAATACATCCCTTGCGTCATCAAAAGAGCCATTGTTGTTTAGAACAAAGTGCTGAATGGAACTAAAATGACTTTTATAGAGGGTTTCCACCGCCTTGGAGTCATTATCAGCTAGTCCTTTTAAAAGGGCTTGTTCGTTCAGTTCAGCTTTCAAGAGATTAATACTTAAGTTGAGCAAAAGTAACCCAAAATGAGGTCTTTTTTAATTTTTTCAGGGTTCAGGGGGTTACCTTTTCTAATTGGGGGTATTAAGAGTATTAATTAATTAATAAAAACAAACCCAAATGAAAAAAGTAATCGCAATCTTCGCTATCGCGGCATTAGCTGCATGTGGTGGTGCTTCAACTGAAGCTAAGACTGATACTGCTGCTGCAACTGTTGATACAGCTGCTGCAACTACAGTTGATACAGCTGCTGCTGCAATGGATACTACTGCAAAAGCAAAATAAATTATTAGCTTCCAGTTAGAAGGTTAAATTATTCATTAAGGCAACTTTTTAGATCGGTAAGCAAAATTTCTGAGCCCTTGGTTTCGACCAGGGGCTTTTTTTGTGTGAAGCATTAAACCTTAAAAACGAATATCTGTTAGTTTTTAGAGCTAAAAATGGAAACATTTTTGACTAATAGCCTACAATAGCCTATCTTTGTGCTCCGATGAAAGCAAATATTAACAATTGGTTTTACTGTTTCTTTTATTTCTACTTTAATCAAAGTAGCCGGGTTGTATTTGTAAAAGCGTAAAGAAAATAACTAAATATACAGTCCCGGCCCACCAGCCGGGATTTTTGTTTAAAAGCGGACATAGACATAGTGGGGATGGATTAAAAAAGGTAAAAAGAATAGGAAGTAATTAGAATGAATAAAAAGGTAGCAATACAAGGGTACGAAGGAAGTTTCCACCAAGTGGCAGCTAGGCATTTTTTTGGTAAAAATGTAGAGGTGATTACTTGCGATACATTTAGAAAAGTAGTTCAATTGGGGGGGGATGCTACATTATCGGATGGGGCTGTGATGGCTATTGAAAATTCAATTGCGGGAAGTATTTTACCTAATTATAATTTATTACAAAAAAGTAAGTTGCAAGTTATTGGTGAAGTGTATTTATCTATTAGTCAAAACTTACTTACTTATCCTGGTGTAAAATTAGAAGATATTAAAGAAGTGCATAGTCATCCCATGGCTATCTTACAATGTTTAGATTATTTAGAAAAGTATAATTGGAAATTAGTAGAGTCGGAGGATACCGCGCTAAGTGCTAAAATAGTACATCAACAAAAAAGCAAACATACAGCTGCCATTGCAAGTAAGCTAGCCGCTCAAATGTTTGATTTAAATATTATCACACCAGATATTCATACTTTAAAAAATAATATTACTCGTTTTTTAATAGTAAGTCCTGCAAGTACTAAAATAGTAGTGGAGGAAGCAAACAAAGCATCTATCTATTTTCAAACCGATCACTCTAGAGGGATACTTGCTAAGGTACTTGCTAAAATTGCGCAAGGCAATGTGAATTTGAGTAAGCTACAAAGTATGCCTATACCAGGCAGCACTTTTAAATACGGGTTTTATGCCGACTTAGAATTTGATAATAAAAAACAAATTGAAAAAGTATTAGAAGCTTTAAAAGGTTTAACCAATAGTATTAGAATATTCGGTATGTATCAAAAAGGTAAAGTTGTAAAAGGATAAAAATGAATTGGACTGTATCACATAGATTAGAGGGTATTGGAGAATATTATTTTTCTACCAAACTGCGCGAAATTGATGAACTCAATAAAGCCGGTAAGGGGATTCTTAATTTAGGAATTGGCAGTCCCGATTTGCCTCCGCATCCTGATGTGGTTAAAACTTTACACGAAGAAGCGATTAAAGAAAATGTACATGGTTATCAATCTTATAAAGGCTCGCCTATATTAAGAGAAGCGGTAGCGAATTGGTATAAAAAATATTTCAAGGTAGCGGATATCAATCCGGCTACCGAAATACTTCCCTTATTAGGAAGTAAGGAAGGGATCATGCATATATGTATGACCTATTTAAATGAAGGAGATCAGGTATTAATTCCAAATCCTGGTTATCCTACATATACAAGTGCAGTTAAATTAGCGGGTGGGACCCCGTTATACTATGAGTTGACTGCCGAAAACAGTTGGGCGCCTGACTTTGAAAATTTAGAAAAATCAGATTTATCAAAAGTCAAGTTAATGTGGGTGAACTACCCGCATATGCCAACAGGCCAAAGGCCTACGAAAGAACTATTTGAAAAAATAGTCGCCTTTGGAATAAAGCATCAAATATTGATTTGTCATGATAATCCTTATGCCTTCATTTTAAATGATCAACCCGAAAGTTTATTATCTATTGAAGGGGCAAAAGAGGTAGTGATCGAATTAAACTCTCTAAGTAAAAGTCAGAATATGGCAGGATGGAGGGTAGGCATGTTAATTGCTGCCGAAGACAGAATCAATGAAATACTTAGGTTTAAATCCAACATGGACAGTGGTATGTTTTTACCCGTGCAATTAGCAGCTGCTAAGGCATTAAGTCTTGATCAAAGTTGGTATGACTCCGTGAACAAAATATATACAGCACGACGCGAAAAAGTATTCGAGTTATTAGATGTTTTAAAATGTGTCTACTCAAAACAACAAGTAGGCATGTTTGTATGGGCCAAAATTCCCGCAACTTACAAAGATGGATATGCATTAAGTGATAAAGTATTATACGATGCAAATGTTTTTATTACCCCAGGAGGCATTTTTGGCTCCGCTGGTAACGAATACATCAGAGTGAGTTTATGTGGTTCCATAGAAAAATTTAGTGAAGCCATAAAAAGAATTGAAGCATGCGTTTAACAGTCATAGGAATTGGTTTAATGGGAGGTTCACTGGCTTTGTCTTTGAAAAAGAAAGGCTTAGTCTCCAATGTCATTGGAGTGGATCAGAACCTTGAACACCAAAAACTGGCTTTGCAATTGGGTATTGTAGATGAGATCATGTCTTTGGAAGAAGCCATTGCTGCTTCCGACTTGATAGCCATTGCTACACCCATTAACGTAGCGGAAAATTTATTGCCCACTATTTTAAACTTAGTGAACAAGCAAGTTGTTTTTGATTTAGGTTCTACTAAAGAAAGTATTGTTAAGATTGCGAATGAGCATATGAACAAAGGCCGCTTTGTTCCAACACATCCTATGTGGGGAACAGAATTTAGTGGTCCTACTGCTGCACAAGACGATGCTTTCATTGACAAGGCTACTATTATTTGTAATAAAGAACAAGTAGACAAGGATGCCTTGGAATTAGTAGAAAAAATGTATCAAGCTTTAGGTATGCATATACTTTATATGGATGCCATTAAACATGACATTCATGTTGCGTATGTGAGTCATATTTCACATATTACTTCTTTTGCATTGGCGAATACGGTGCTAGAGAAGGAGAAAGAGTCTGATGCTATTTTTGAGTTAGCAAGTAGTGGTTTTGAAAGCACAGTACGTTTGGCTAAGTCCAATGCGGAAATGTGGGTTCCCATTTTTATGCAAAACAAAGAAAATGTATTAGATGTTTTGAATGAGCATATTAGTCAGTTAAAAAAATTCAAGGCAAGTTTGGAAAAAGAGAATCCGGACTACCTTTTGGAATTGATTCAAAATGCCAATCAAATAAAAAGGATTTTAAAATAATTAAAAAAGCAAAGCACTTCAAGTGACTAAGCAAAAAATATAAAAAATGAAGAAGAAAGAAGAAGTAGAAATTACAAATGATTTGATAGAGGCCGTAAAGTCGAAAAAAACATTTACAGAAATTGGTATTAATGATCAATTGGTAAAAGCAGTGACTGAATTAGGATACACACACGCTACTGAAATTCAAGAGCGTTCTATTCCGGTTTTAATAAGTGGAACTAAAGATTTTATTGGATTAGCGCAAACAGGTACTGGAAAAACAGCAGCCTTTGGTTTGCCCTTATTACAATTAATTAAAACAGCAGAAAAATTCCCTCAAGCCTTAGTGGTTTGTCCAACAAGAGAATTATGTATGCAAATTGTGAGCGAAATGAATTTGTTTAAAAAACATATTCCAGGTTTGCAAGTATTAGCCGTATACGGTGGAACTTCTATTGGTTTACAAATCAAAGATTTAAAAAGAGGCGTACAAGTAGTAGTAGCCACTCCAGGTCGTTTAATTGACTTAATAGAAAGAAAGGCCATTAACTTAGAGAAGATTGAATATGTTGTATTAGATGAAGCAGATGAGATGTTAAACATGGGATTCCAGGATGACATTGAGTTTATTTTAAAGAATACACCGAATAGAGAAAGTATCTGGTTGTTTAGTGCCACTATGCCTGCTGAAATTAGAAAAGTAAGTAAGCGTTACATGAAAGAGCCTGTAGAAGTTACGATTGGTAAAGTAAATGCTACGAACAAAAGTATTGATCATCAGTACTATTTAACCTCGGCCCAACATCGTTATGAGACTTTAAAAAGAATCATCGATTTTAATCCAGGTATCTATGGAATTATTTTTACAAGAACAAAGGCTGATGCACAAGAAGTAGCACAACGTTTAACGCGTGAAGGTTATGATATTGATGCTATCCATGGCGATTTAACCCAACAACAACGTGATAGAGTCATGGGTCAATTCCGTGATAAGAGTTTACAATTATTAATTGCAACCGATGTGGCAGCAAGAGGTATTGATGTAAAAGGTATTACCCACGTAATTAATTTTGAATTACCTGATGATGTAGAAGTATACACACATAGAAGTGGTAGAACGGGTCGTGCGGGTAGTCAAGGTATTTGTATTTCAATTGTGCACGCGCGTGAGTCTTATCGTTTGCGTCAAATTGAAAACATGAACAAGTGTACTTTCCATAAATTGGATATTCCTAGTGGTAAGGATGTTTGTAGAAAACAATTTTTCCATGTAATGGATAAATTAATGTCTACCGATGTTAGTCATGGCGATTATGAAACTTATGTACCAATGCTTGCAGAGAAGTTTGCAGACATGACAAAAGAAGAAATTTTAAAGCGTGTAGCTGCCCTAGAGTTCAACCGATTCTTAAGTTATTATGAGAATGCGCAGGACTTAAATATTCGTACAGCTGAAAGAGGCCGTCGTGAACCGATGCAGCAACAAGATCGCAACCGTGATAGAGGTCGTCAAGAATTTAGTGGTGCCGATCGTGGACGCACAAGAAGCAATGATCGTGGTATGGAGAGAAACGCTGGTGACCGTGGAAGTCGAGGTGCAGAAAGAGGTGCAAGTGGCTATACTCGTTTATTTGTAAACCTTGGTACCAAGGATGGTTTTTACAAGGCTAGTTTTTTACAATTTATATTAGACATGAGCGACTTGAGAAAAGAAGCTTTAGGTAAAATAGATATGCGTGATATGAATAGCTGGGTAGAAATTGAATCGGGTGCTGCTAAGCAAATGATTAATGCGGTAGATGGCAAAAATTATAAAGGTCGTCGTATTAGAATGAATGATGCAGATAGTGGTGGACCCAAAGGCTTTTCTAAAAGAGAAGGTTAATTATAAAAACCAAAAAGAGAGATCAATAAGCAAGATCAAAAAAACAGGTTCAAAAAAATAAAATAAATATTTAAATATTAAAATTGGAAAAAATGGGAGACTTAACAGAGCAACAACAAAAAGTAAGCATTTTATTAAAAAAATCACCCTTGATTATTTCTGGTCCTTGTAGTGCAGAGACAGAAGAACAAGTGATGCAAACAGCTATTCGTTTAGCGGCTACTGGTAAAGTAGACATTATGCGTGCAGGTATATGGAAGCCAAGAACCAGACCCGGAAGTTTTGAAGGGATAGGTACCAAAGGTTTGCCATGGATGCAACAAGCTAAAAAAGAAACGGGTTTGCCTATTGCTGTGGAAGTAGCCACTGCTAAACAAGTAGAAGATGCTTTGCATTTTGGAGTAGATGTACTTTGGGTAGGTGCGCGTACTACAGTAAATCCTTTTAGTGTGCAAGAAATTGCAGATTCCTTAAAAGGAGTGAAAGTACCTGTGCTTATTAAGAATCCTATTAATCCAGATTTAGAATTATGGATTGGTGGAATGGAGCGTATTGCTAAAGCGGGTATTGAAGAATTAGGACTTATTCATCGTGGATTTAGCTCATATGGAAATACCGAATATAGAAATGCACCTATGTGGCATTTAGCGATTGAGATGAAACGCCGTTACCCAGGTATTCCAATGATCAATGACCCTTCACATATTTGTGGTCGTCGCGATATTTTACAAGAAGTAGCGCAACAAGCTATTGACTTAGACTTTGATGGTTTAATTATTGAATCACATATTGACCCAGATAATGCTTGGAGCGATGCGAAGCAACAAATTACTCCAGAGGTATTAAAAGAAATGTTGGAAGCTATTCGTTGGAGAAAAGAAGACGTGGCTTCTGCAGAATACCATGCAGCGCTTGAAAAATTACGTCAACAAATTAATCAATTAGATGATGAGTTGTTGCAAGTATTATCTACGCGTATGAAAGTAGCTGAGAAAATTGGGGAGTATAAGAAAAATAATGATATCACTATTTTGCAAACCAATCGTTGGAATGAAATTTTAGAGCGCGCTGTAGGCAAAGGCAATAAAGTTGGCTTAAGTGAAGACTTTATTACCAAGTATATGGACGCCGTGCATATGGAAAGTATCAATCATCAAAATAAAATAATGAATAGTTAGTTTGTACTAATAAATACAAACTAATTCTCATTAATTAATGTAAAGCATCCAACATTTAAATCATATTCAATGAAAAACTGGAAAGTAAAATTTTCGTCTCAGACAGTATCCTTTTTCTTAGAGGGTAAGTTTGCTGCCATCGATAAAATGGTAGACAAGTCGAATGCTTTTTACATTACAGATGAAAATGTATATGCTTTATACCAAAAAAAGTTTAAAGGAAAGAAGACCATTATAATTCCTGCTGGCGAAGAACATAAGCAGCAAGCTACCGTAGATTTTATCATTGAAGCCTTAGTTAATTTAGGCGCCACAAGAGAGGCGGTATTAATTGGTGTGGGCGGCGGTGTGGTAACTGATATGGTAGGTTATGTGGCGGGGGTTTACATGCGAGGAGTAGCTGTAGGTTTTGTACCGACTACTATACTTGCCATGGTAGACGCTTCTATTGGAGGTAAGAATGGAATTGATTTAGGTATATATAAAAATATGGTGGGCTTAATAAGACAACCTTCTTTTTTAGTATACGATACAGATTTTTTAAAAACCTTACCCAAGCACCAGTGGGAAAATGGATTTGCTGAAATTATTAAACATGCTGCTATTAAAGATGCAGCCATGATGAAGGCTTTAGCAAGTCATGATCTTTCTTATTATCAGAAAAATATAAAAGCCTTACAGCTTTTAATAGAAAAAAATGTACAGATAAAAGTGAAAGTGGTACAAAAAGATGAGTTTGAAAAAGGCGATCGTAAATTGCTGAATTTTGGACATACCCTTGGACATGCTATTGAAAACCAACATGCATTATTGCATGGCCATGCCATTAGTATTGGAATGGTCTATGCTGCTAAAATTTCGCAAGTACTAGAAGGCTTTAAGGATGCTGGTTTGTTGGTAGATACTTTGAAAAAATACGGATTACCTACAAGTATGCGATTCGATATAAATGAAGCTATGCAAGTCATGCAGAAAGACAAGAAAAAAGCCACTGCGGGTATGCAATATGTGCTTTTGCAAAAAATGGGTAAGGCTGTGTATCAAACGGTACCTATGAAATCATTAGAAAAATTAATTAAGTTATATTCTTAAAATGCGTGCGATAGTTCATCCAAGTAAGTTAAGTGGTTCGCAGATTGCACCAGCAAGCAAAAGCTCTATGCAAAGAGCATGCGCAGCCGCTTTAATTCATATAGGCAAAACTATTATACATAATCCTGGTCACTCGAATGATGATTTAGCAGCCCTAGATGTGATTCAGAAACTAGGAGCTATTGTTGAAACAGAAAAACTTGTTAATGAAAAGGCAAATGCGGGCAGTATAGTAGTGAACTCTAATGGCGTAAAACCTATTGGCCCTTCAATGAACTGTGGGGAAAGTGGATTAGGTATTCGAATGTTTACACCTATTGCAGCATTAAGTAGTGAATTAATAAATATTGAAGGCAAAGGAAGCTTGGTGAAAAGACCCATGCATTTTTTTGATGAAATATTGCCTAAGGTGGGTGTAAAAGTTCAGTCTCAAAAAGGTTTTTTACCCATAGCAATTCAAGGTCCTTTAGTTCCTGCAAATATTACTATTGATGGTTCTTTAAGTTCTCAATTTTTAACAGGTATGTTAATGGCCTACGCGGCTACTGAAAAACAAGGTATTGAAATAAAAGTACTGGACTTAAAAAGCAAACCCTACATTGATTTAACCTTGGCAGTCTTGAATGCATTTGGTTGGAAAGTGGAACATACAAACTATGAAAGCTTCCGTTTTTTAGCACATGTACCTTTAAAACCTGTTATTGAATACACAGTAGAAGGCGATTGGAGCGGCGCTGCATTTTTATTAGTAGCTGGCGCCATTGCTGGTCCTATTAAAGTGAAAGGTTTACAATTAAATTCTACACAGGCCGATAAAAAAATAATAGACGCGCTTATAAGTGCAAAAGCCAATATGAAGCAAGAGCAAGATGGCATTTTGATAGGCCCTTCGGCGGATGTTTCAAGTAATAACTCTAATAAAAATTCAAATTATTTTAATGGTTTAATTGCTTTTGAATTTGATGCAACCGATTGTCCTGATTTATTTCCTCCACTTGTAGCTTTAGCCAGTGTATGTAATGGTATTACTAAAATAAAAGGAGTAAGCAGACTAGCGCATAAAGAAAGTGATAGAGGACTTACTTTGCAAACGGAATTTGCAAAAATGGGTGTTCAAATTGATTTAGTTGGAGACGAGATGCTTATTCAAGGCGGAGCTGTTATTCAATCAGCTACTGTTTTCTCTCAACACGATCATAGAATTGCCATGGCCTGCGGAGTAGCTGCATTAGTAGCGAACGGGCCCATTGAAATAACAGAGGCAGAAGCGATTAATAAATCTTATACCGATTTCTTTACCCATTTGCAAGAACTGGGTGCAAAAGTGGATATACAATAAATTTCTTACCTTGTAATAACGAAATAAAGACATGAACAAATTCGGAACCTTATTTACTGTACAAATTTTTGGCGAATCGCATGGTGCCTGTGTGGGCATTACTATAGATGGTTGTCCAGCGGGTTTACCACTTCAAGCGACTGATTTCGTGGAGGATATGGAGCGTCGCAAAGGTGGCAAGCAAAAAGGAACAACACCTCGTCAGGAAGATGATATTCCTATTTTCAAAGCGGGTTTATTCAATGATATGACCACAGGAGCACCTATCATGATGCTTTTTGAAAATAACAATACTAGAAGCGGTGATTATGAAAAGCAACGTGCTGTTCCAAGACCAGGTCATGCCGATTTTACAGCGCATCATAAATTTGGTGGCTTTGAAGATTATAGAGGAGGCGGACATTTTAGTGGCAGGTTAACAGCTGCCTTAGTGGGTGCTGGCGTGGTGGCTAAGAAATTATTAAATGCAGGTAATGTAGAAGAAAAAATTAAAGTAGAAGCTACTATTATAAGTATAGCAGGAGAATCAGATGTAGAAAAAGGAATACAGAAAGCTATTGATCAGAAAGATAGTGTGGGCGGTATAGTAGAATGTGTAGTGAAAGGATTACCCTTAGGACTTGGGGAGCATTTTTTTAATTCTGTGGAGTCTTTAATTAGCCATGCAGTTTTTGCTATACCTGCTATTCGCGGTATTGAATTTGGAACTGGCTTTGCAGCCGCTTCTATGTTTGGCGTGGATCATAACGATGCTATTGTAGATGCCTCAGGAAAAACAAAAACAAATCATGCCGGTGGTGTGGTAGGTGGTTATACAAACGGAAATGATTTAGTATTTAGAATTGCAGTGAAACCTACTTCTTCAACACCCAAAGAACAAATTACCCTTAATTGGGAAACCAATGAACAAGAAACATTTTCAGTAAAAGGAAGACATGATTTATGCATTGCACTCAGAGTGCCTGTAGTACTAGAAGCAGTCACTGCCATTGTGCTTGCAGACTTAATGTTAATAGATCAAAAAATTCCTAGAATCCTTAAAAAATAATTATTTATGGAAAGCGAATTTATATACCATGTAACCACGCTTAAAGAGTGGGAAGCCGCTAAAATAAAAAACGAGTACACACCTGTTAATTTTGAGCAGGATGGTTTTATACACTGTTCTATTGAAAAACAAATTCCAGGCGTATTAGACCGTTTTTATAAAGGCCAAACGGGCTTGGTAAAATTAAAAATTGAAAAAGAAAAAGTGCAAAGACCTGTACTATTTGAATTAGCAGTAGATTTAGATGAGTTGTTCCCGCATATTTATGGGGCATTGAACCTAGACAGTGTAGTGGAAGTAATTACAATTAGCTAATTTTTATATAAAGCTAATTATTTTATTAAATACATTTAAAGCTTAGTTTTTTAAAGTTGTATAAACGGGTACGCTATGAATATTAAATTAAGCATCTTATTTATTGTAGTATTGCCTTTGTTCACTATTAAGCAAAGCTTTGCGCAAAATATTTATCCTACTAGTTTAACTACCATTAACTATTTAGACAGTGCTGCAGTAAAAAAGTATCAAAAAAAAATTGATACACATAGAATTAAAATTGAGCTAAATCACATAACAGGTATTGCAAGTTTTTACAGTAAAAATTTAGATGGCACTTTAACGGCTACCGGTGAAATTTTCAAAAATAGCAAATACACAGCTGCCTGTAATTTGTATAAGTTAAATACACTCGTGCGTGTGACCAATATGAGAAATGGAAGGTCCGTACTAGTTAGAATTAATGACCGTATGCACCCGAATATGTTAAAATTGGGTAGGGTGATTGACCTAAGTTCGGTGGCAGCCAAAAAATTACATTTAAGTTCTAAAGGAATAGTAAAAGTTACGCTTGATGCGGTGGGGAATTCAAAAATCAACCCCAAAAAGCAGTAGACTCATCAAGGATTATCTTAAATTTACAGTATTATAATATTTCAATCATAAATATTCAATCATAAATATTCTAAGTAAAATACTTCTTAGTAAATACTTCTAAGTAAAATGCTCTATCGTATGAAAAAAACAATCGTATTTATCTTTGCCTCTGTATTTAGCTTGTCAGTGATGGGTCAAGATACAGCAAGTATTAAATCTTCTTCTATTGCTTTTAAAATGGGTCTATTCAATTTTAAGAAAACGCCTGGTACAGATAATGCGAGTGAGATGGCTATTCAGGGAGGTTTGCAATACTTTAAAGGCATTACGAAGCACCTAGATCTTATGATGAATTTGGATTTCGCTAATTTGAAATATCCTTTTTATACTTCTTCTAAAATAGCCATTGCTAAAAACAATCAAATGTATACGGCATTAGATGCAAGCTTGAATTATAAATTATTGACGGATGAAAATAAGCTAGTACCCTATATTAGTGCAGGTTTGGGTATCGCCTCTATTAAAAATTCATATTACACAGCTTATGCACCTATAGGGCTAGGTATTCAAATTAAAGCGAAACAAGGTTCTTTTATTAATATAATAAGTACTTATAGGGCAGAGGCTTCATCACTTACTAAAACACATTATAACCATTCAATAAGTTATAGCCTACCTCTAAAATTAAGAGATAAAAAACCTGTCATGATACCTCCGGCCCCGGTGGTTGCTGATAATGACAATGATGGAGTAGTGGATAGTGAAGATGACTGTCCTAATGCATCTGGATTAACAAAATATCATGGATGTCCTGTACCGGATACAGATAATGATGGAATAAATGACGAGAATGATAAATGTCCTACTGCAGAGGGTTTAGCAAAATATAAAGGATGTCCTATTCCAGATTCGGATAAAGATGGTATCAATGATGAGACAGATAAATGTCCCAATGCTAAAGGTTTATCAAGATACGAGGGCTGTCCTATTCCCGATACAGATAAAGACGGAGTGAATGACGAAGAAGATAAGTGTCCAACTATTCCTGGCATTATGGGTAATCATGGATGTGCTGATTTGGAACCTTTGATAAATGACATCTCTTCTCAATTAAAATTTGAGTCTGGTAAAGTGAATCTAAGTAAAAAAATATATCTAGGTGTAGATAGCTTGGTGGTATTAATGCAAAATAATGCAAATATTACCTTAGTAATTACTGGGCATACCGACAATACGGGTACTTTGAAAATTAATGAAAAATTATCTTTACAAAGAGCCATGGTAGTATCGAATTATTTAATCAAAAAGGGAATTGATAAGAAAAGATTAAGTCAAAAAGGATTTGCAGATACAAGACCTATCTCTGATAATAAAACATTGAAGGGAAGAGCACAAAATAGAAGAGTAGATATTGAAGTAGTTTATTAGTAAGTAAGTAAGTAAGTAAGTAAGTAAGTAAGTAAGTAAGTAAGTAAGTAAGTAAGTAAGTAAGTAAGTAAGTAAGTAAGTCCTAATTAGTAAATAACTACTTCTCTTTCTAGTACTATTTCAAATTTTGCAAGTACAGACTGAATAATTTCTTCTGAGAAATTAAATATTTCCATGCCGGGCCCGTTATTGTAATGCACTATTACTAAAGATTGTTTCTCGTAACAACCCACATTCCCTTTTTGCATCCCTTTCCAACCACAGGCCTCCATTAACCAGCCAGCTGCTATTTTATAGGTATCATCTGTTATAGGGTAGGCAATGATTTTTGGATATTTTGCCACTAAAACCTCAAATAAGTCCTTGGTGATGGTAGGGTTTTTAAAAAAGCTTCCAGCGTTTCCTAATTTTTTAGGATCGGGTAGTTTTTCTGATCTAATTTGAATCACTGCGCTAGAAATAGCTTCTAAGCTGGGTTGTTTATTATTTTTCTGATGCAGTACTTCTTTAATAGCACCGTATTCAGTTCTAAATAGGGGTTGCTTTTGTAAAACAAATTGCACGGAGCATATGATATATCTATTTGTATCCTTTTTAAATAAGCTAGTCCTGTAGGCAAATGCACAATCACTATTTTGTAGTGTAATGAATTGGGCGCTTTCGGTATCATAGGCGGTAACCGATGCTATAGAGTCCTTGGCTTCCACTCCATAGGCTCCAATATTTTGAATGGGTGCAGCGCCCACCGTGCCTGGGATTAAACTCAAGTTTTCTACACCACCCCAACCCTTTTGAACGCAGTAACTTACAAAATGATGCCAGTTTTCACCCGCACCTACTTCTAAAAAAACTTCAGAGGCTGTTTCTTTAATTTTTCTAATGCCCATAATTTCCATCTTTAATACTAAGCCTTGAAAAGTTTTAGTAAAAAGTATATTTGATCCTGCACCTAAAATTAAATAAGGTCTATTTTTTTCTTTTGTCCATTGAATATATTGTTCAATTGCTTCATTAGAGTCTATTTTAGCAAAATAATTTGCTTTTTCATTGCAACCAAAACTATGTAAGCTTTGAAGAGAAATATTTTCTTTAATTTCCATATTTTTTTTAATTCATGCGGGGTATTAATCTTGGTTAAAGACTAATTAGGGTCGATATCAATTACAATATTCACCGATTTATACCTAGGGTGTACTTGAAGTAATCGTATATAGTGTAAGAGCTGTTTTTTAGCCAATTGCAATTGTTGAGGTTGCTTTGAAATTTTAATAGCCAATTCCCAAATATATTTATTACGAACCCTGTTTACAATAGGTTGCGCTGGGCCTAATACTGTTTTTTGAATCTCAGGTGTAAGTGAATGAAGGAAGTGATTGGCTGCTTCTTCGGCTATATTATTTTCTTTGTGCTTAAATAGTAAGCTCATAAGTCTGCTAAAAGGAGGGTAGGAGAAATGTTTTCTATTTTGAATTTCAAAATTATAAAATCCAAAATAATCATGTTGTTGCACTAGCTGTACAATGGGGTGCTGTAATTGACTTACTTGTATGATTACTGTTCCATTATCGTTTTTTCTGCCAGCTCTGCCACTTACTTGTTCCATCATTTGAAATGCCCTTTCATTCACTCTATAATGGTTGAAATTAAGTAAGCTATCTGCATCTACAATGCCTACTAGGTCTACATTTTCAAAATCAAGTCCCTTCACCACCATTTGGGTACCTACTAAAATATCTATTTGTCTTTGTTCAAATTTTTGAATGAGTTGGTCATGCTCGTTTTTGCCTTTAACATTGTCTAAATCCATTCTCGCAACTATGACGCCGGGTAAAGATTGATTTAATTTTTCTTCAATCTGTTCTGTGCCAAAACTTTTTTGTTTAAAGTTTTGTTTGCCACAAGCTTTACAGATATTCACTATTGGATAAGAGGCACCGCAATAATGACAAGAAAGTAAATTCTTAGCTTTATGATAAGTAAGGGTAACATCACAATGTTCGCAATGTGGAATCCATCCGCAGGTTTCACAAATTAAATAAGGAGCATAGCCTCTTCTATTTTGAAATAAAATAACCTGCTTTTTATTCGCAATAGTTTTTGAAATAGAGGCCAAGAGTTGCGGTGTTAGAATGGCAGTACCAGCGGGTTGTTTTTTGGTGTCTATTAATTCAATTTTGGGAAGTGTGCCTGTGCTAAACCTTTCATTTAAATAAGTGTATCCAAATTTCTTAGATATAGCATTAAAATAGGTTTCTACTGAAGGGGTTGCTGAGCCTAGTACCACTTTCGCCTTTAATTGACTGGCATAATAAATGGCAGTATCTCTTGCCTGGTATCTAGGAGCGGGTTCTTGTTGTTTATAAGAGGGGTCATGTTCTTCGTCAATGACAATGAGGGATAAATTTTTATAAGGCAAGAAAAGGGCGGAACGCGCACCCAATACAATTTTAATTTCACCAGATTTTACCTTATTCCAAATTTCTACTCTTTCATTAGGGTTGAATTTAGAATGGTAAATAGCAATAGAACCGCCAAAATATTGTTTTAACCTTCTTATCATTTGGGCAGTGAGTGCAATTTCAGGAAGCATATACAAGGCTTGCTTGTTTTGTTGAATTGCTTCATTGATAAGGGCTACATATATTTGTGTTTTTCCACTGCCCGTAATCCCATGCAATAGTCCAACAGGATGTGTAAGAAGTTGCGATTGCACAGAGGCCAAGGCTTCTTTTTGTTTTTCAGATAAGCTATGCAGCGCAGTGTTGCCTGTATTTGGATCGTTGGCCAGTCTATCTATTTTTCTTTTCTCGGCCACTAAAATACCTTTATCAATTAAGGCTTTTAGTTGCGCATGGGTGGCATTGGCTTTTTCTAAAATAGATTTTTGTTGAACAGTTCCTTCTGTTTTTTCAAAATGTAAAAATGCAAGCAATAAATCTAATTGTTTAGGAGCCCTTGTCCATTCATTCAATAATTTTTCTAAGGAAGCCTCGTTTTTATAGTCTGCATGTAAGCTTAAAAATATTTCTACCTTACTACTATACTTATCTTTCATATTCTCCTGCACCAAACAAATTCCTTTTTGAATAAGTTTATTAATCACAGGATAGACCGATTTTTTATCTAGTAGTTTTTGAATTTCTAATAAGGTTAAGGTTTTTTTTATTTCTAATGCTTCCGAAATAATATATTCAGCGTCGCTTAAGTTCTTAGTATCTTGCTCCTGTTGTTCATTTAAAATAAATACACTTTCGCTAGATATTTTTAAGTGACTAGGAATGGCCGCTTGCATGACTTCACCTTCGGTGCACATATAATATTCCGCCATCCACTCCCATAAAGCCAATTGATGTTCATACACAATAGGTGCATCGTCTAAAACAGAAAGAATGGGTTTGGGGGTAAAGGCTTCAGGGGCTTTGCTGCTTATTTTTTTTACAATGCCTGCGTACCTTTTATTGGCACCTAACATCACTTCCACACGCATACCAATGGCTACTTCATCCTGCATAGATGCAGGAATCATCCAAGTATAATTTTTCGGAAGCGCTAAGGGTATGATTATTTCTGCGTACATGATATAGGGTTGCAAAAATACACTATGAATTTGGATACTTTCTATATCTTCTCATGCCTTCATCCATTTTCTTGTAAACAAGGTCTTTTAAGGCGTCCATTTGATCCAGGGTATAGTCGCTTACTTCCACCGTTTCTAAATAAACCACTCTATGTTTTCCGGGGGTAAGTGTGAGGGCGCTACTAAAATGCATACGATCAACGGAGTCAACCAATAGCACTGGTTGAATAGGAATATTCATTTCGATGGCTAATTTAAAGGCGCCATTGTAAAAAGATTTTAGGGGGTATTCTTCTGTCATGCTAAAAGTGCCTTCAGGAAAAATAAAAATAGAGATATGTTTTTCTAAAGCTGCTTTTAAATTACGTAAACTTTGGGCTCTTTTTTCTGGATCACCTCTATCTACCATCACTACAGCATGTCTGTAGATAAGTCCAAACAAAGGTATTTTTGAAGATTCGAATTTACCCAAGGGTTTGATAGGTTGATGTTTTAATTGAACAATGGAGGGGATATCCATATAGGAATTATGGTTTCCTACAAATACATGGGCGCGATTAAAATCATGGGGGGCTTCAAAAATTTCTGAGTGTCGAACGCCCATGAAAAAATATAAAATTTTACCCCAATAACGACATATAAAATAAACATGCTCGCTTAGTTTTTCTTTACCCAAGGGAAGGGCTAAAAACATAGCTGTCACCGAAAGTATAGTGAGTATTGAAAACAATACAATGGCATAAAGGCAGTAGATAAGCTGTAGGGCTCTTTTAAGGATTTTCATCTGTCTGCTAATATAATAAAAAAGGCCCGAA
>CAIJZF010000021.1 GCA_903825095.1 uncultured Bacteroidota bacterium
ATACAAGATTAACTAATTAACAGATTATCCTGTTATTGAAAGAACCTCTCAATCACAAATGTGGTGGGGAGGTTTTTTTTGTTAACTTAGCGCCATGCCAAAAAAGCTATTTTTATTAGATGCACTCGCATTAATTTATCGTGCCTATTATGCGCTAATACGCACACCTAGAATTACCACAACAGGTATTAATACCAATGCGCAGTTTGGTTTTACCAACACGCTTTTAGAAATTATAAGAAAAGAAAACCCAACGCATATTGCGGTTTGTTTTGATACTCATGCTCCAACGGAAAGACATACCGATTTCACCGATTATAAAGCCAACAGACAAGAGGCGCCCGAAGATTTATTAGATTCATTACCCCATATTAAAGCCATCATTGAGGGTTTTAATATTCCAGTGATTGAATATGATGGATACGAAGCAGATGATATTATTGGAACCCTTGCATGGCAGGCAGCAGCTAAAGGTTATGAAGTGTATATGGTTACCCCCGATAAAGATTATGGACAGCTATTGGTAAAACCCAATGTTTATATATGGAAGCCACCTGCCTTTGGTAATAAAGAAGAGATTGTAGATGCAAAAAAGATTTGTGAAAAGTGGGATATCGCAAGAGTGGAACAAGTAGTTGATATGTTGGGCTTAATGGGAGACGCCTCTGATAATATACCAGGCATTCCTGGTGTGGGTGAAAAAACTGCTGCTAAGCTTTTAAAATTATATGACACGCTAGAGGGTGTACTAGATAACGCCGATAAAATTACCGGGTCCATGGGTGAAAAAGTGCGTGCAGGAAAAAAATCGGCCATTATGAGTAAGAAGCTGGCCACTATTATTACCAATGTGCCAGTAAGTTTTCATGAAGAAGATTTTAGATTAAAAGAAAAAAATAAATCAGCTTTAGCTGAAATTTTTAATGAGCTAGAATTTAAAACCTTAGGTAAAAGAATTTTAGGCGAAGACTTCTCAGTAAGTGGTGGTGCGGGTGCCATTGAAGTGGCTGCTGCTAAACAAGAACAAACAGACTTGTTTGGCAATACAGTAAATGTAAAAACAAAAAATAAAAAGGGGGCGGGTAAAAATAATACAACCTTTAATGAAGAAGATAATCTAGAGGATAGTGGGCTCAATAATAAAGTAGATGATGAAAACTTTGAAGAATTAGGCGACGAAGATTTGCCAGTTGAATTAGTAGTAAACAAGAACAGCGCCAATACGCCACATACTTATAAAGCAGTGGAGGGTAAGGAAAACATTCAGGCCTTAGTGAAAGAATTACTTTTACAAAAAGAGGTTTGTATTGACACGGAAACAACAGGCATTAATGCCAATGATGTGGAACTAGTCGGTTTGAGTTTTTCTTATAAAGAACATGAAGGATTTTATATTCCTATAGCAAACGAGGCGGAGGCTAAAAAAACATTGGCATTGTTTGAACCCTTGTTTAAAAACAAAGACATTCTTTGGATTGGACAAAACTTAAAATATGATTTTTTAGTCTTGAAGTGGTATGGTGTGGAACTATTGGGTAAAACATTTGATACCATGCTAGCACACTATGTGATCGAGCCAGAAGGCAGGCGCAGTATGGATTTGCTAAGTGCACAGTTTTTGGGTTACGAGCCTATTTCTATTACCACGCTTATTGGTAAGAAAGGAAAAAATCAGGGCACTATGCGCGATGCTCCTCTGGACCAGGTAACAGAATATGCCGCAGAAGATGCCGATATAACTTTTCAATTAAAAAATTGTTTTACGCCTTTAATTAAAAAACGCGGCGTAGAAAAAGTATTTAATGAAGTAGAAAACCCACTGGTGCGTGTTTTAGTTGATATGGAATATGAGGGTGTGAAAGTAGATATAGATTTTTTAAACGAATACAGTAAGGTTTTAGAAGTTGATGCTAAGATTAGTGAAGAGCGTGTTTATGAGCAAGCAGGTGTTCGTTTTAATTTAGCCTCTCCTAAACAATTAGGAGAAGTGCTATTTGATATTTTAAAACTAGACGCTAAGGCAAAAAAAACCAAAACCGGTCAATACGCAACAGGAGAAGATGTTTTACAAAAAATGGCGGCCAAGCATAAAATTGTGGACGACATTTTAAACTTTAGAGAGTTAACAAAATTAAAATCTACCTATGTCGATTCATTTTCGGAATTAATTAATCCAAAAACCGGCCGCGTGCATACTAGCTATGCGCAAGCAGTAGCGGTTACGGGAAGATTAAGTAGCACGAATCCGAACTTACAAAACATACCTATTAGAACCGAGCGTGGTAGAGAAATTAGAAAGGCCTTTATTCCTCGTGAGAAGGGTCGTGTACTAGTAAGCGCCGATTATTCTCAAATAGAATTAAGAATTGTTGCGGCAATTAGTGGTGACCCGAATATGTGTGAGGCTTTTAAACTAGGCAAGGATATTCATACGGCCACCGCTGCTAAAGTATATGGTATTAATGAAGCCGATGTAACTAAAGAAATGCGTTATAAAGCCAAGAGTGTAAACTTTGGAATTATTTATGGACAAGGTGCTTTTGGTTTAGCAGAAAATTTAAATATTTCAAGAACAGAGGCGAAAGAAATTATAGACAACTATAAAAAAGAGTTTCCTGGTATTCAGTTATATATGGATGGGCAAATTAACAATGCCAAAGAATTGGGCTTTGTGGAAACGCTTATGGGAAGAAGGCGTTGGTTAAGAGATATTAATAGTAGCAATTTTACGGTGCGTGGTTTTGCAGAAAGAAATGCCATCAACTCTCCTATTCAAGGCTCTGCTGCAGATATGATTAAACTAGCCATGATTAAAATTCATGGAGAGATGAAAAAAACCAAATGGGAGTCTAAGATGATTTTACAGGTACATGATGAACTAGTCTTCGATGCGGTAGAAAAAGAATTGCCGGCCCTAAAAGAACTTATATTAAAATGTATGAAAGAGGCGATGGTGCTTCCTAATGGCGTACCTGTTGAAGCGGAAGTGGGAGTTGGAAAAAATTGGTTAGAGGCGCATTAAAATTTACCTAGTTCTGCTTACCTTCTTTGTTTATTTTGCTTACTTCTTTTTATACACCGGCACAGTGCTGCAAGGCTCTCCGTACATAATGCTTTTTACCACCGGTCTTAGTTTTTGTGTAATGGCAATATAGGCCGACTCTCCAATAGGTATATCTCCGCAGCCCTTAATAACAACTCTCTGGTCATTGTATTCATTAATATTAAGGCTGCCTATATTTTCAAGAACTAATTGTTCTCTTACCTTGTTTTCATCTCCAAAATAAACTGCTTTAGCAAAAGGGTTTAGGGCAGATACAATTAACATATTCGCCCACATTGGAATAATAGCATCTGCTGAACAAATAATGCCCACTATCTTATCTTGATAAATAGTCCAGTCGGTTGTTAAAAGTGCTGCGCGAAATTCTTTTTCTTTTAATATAAGCTCCATATATAAATAGGGCTTTATATCAAACACAATAATTTCGTTGCTTGGAAGTAAACTCGCAAGATCAATGGATAGTATTCCACTTTCCGCCACCTTATTGTTAAACAATTCGGCCATAGAAATTATTTAATACTAGTAAAGCTTGAACCTGTTGTCTTCGATCTTCGCTACCTTTTTAAAAGAGCTAGCCGATCTAAACATCATACCTCTTGTTCTTTCTAATAATTCGTCTTTAAAGAAGCTAGGATCTTGGTCTGCTTGTTTTGCAGCAATACCATTTACGCTAACAGCGTAAACTCCCGAATTGGCAGCAATGGGTTCGCTTACTTTATTAATTAAGGCTTTATTGAAAGCAGCACCCACTAATTTAGGTTCGTTGCCAAGTCCGGTAATCATTGAAAAGCTAAAACCAATACTGTCTGCTCTTTGAACAATAGCTTTTGCATCAGCTGCAATGGCTTCAAGTGTTTTACCTTTTATAGTAGCTTTAATTTTTTCTGCTTTCTTTTTGTCTCTAATCATACCTTCTACTTGTGGTCTTGCAGCAGTAACGCTTGCTAAGCCTTGTTTTTCTTCTGAAGTAATTACAGCAACCACATAATTGTCTCCTAATTCAAATGGTTCTGAAACATCATTAACATCGTTTTCATATACCCATCTTACAATATTTCTTGCAGTACCAATTCCTTGAATGTCGAAATCATTTGCTTTAATACCAGCAGCAGGGATTGCTTGTTTTGCTAATTTCACCGCAGAAGCATTAAAAGATTTAACATCCTTGCTACTAGATGCAAATTGCGCTGCAGCAGTTGAGGCTGCATTAATAGTTTCGTTGCTAGGCATTACCATTTTAGATAAATAGGCAATTTTATACGCAGGTCCTCTGGTTGTTTGTTTTAATACTTCCATATAGTGATAACCAAAATCTGTTTTAACAACAGCCTTAGCACCGACCACATTATCGAAAGAAAAATCATTGAACGCAGGAACCATCTTTGCCTGAGGGAACATTTCATATTTTCCGCCAGTAGTTTTACTTCCAGCATCATCAGAATATTTCGCAACCATCTCTTCAAAAGAAGCGCCTCCTCTAATAGCTAAGCTAATACTATCCGCCAATTTCTTAGCAACACTATCATCCCTCACTTGTTGGCCATTTTGTGGATTCACTGTTGCAATTAAAATATGTCTAACACTTGCACTATCGGGCCACTGTTTTACGCCCAAAACCTTTGCAATTGTAAAGTTTCTTCCATCTACATAAGGACCATATACACCACCCACACCTTCGTTTAGTACTGAATCTTTTTGTGGAATTTGTAAAGACTTCTTGCTAATGTAGCTATCATAATAAGGAATCTCGGTTCCGACTTTATTTAAAAACTTTGCTGTCTCTGTGCTATTTTTAAAATCTTGTTTATAAGACTCAATATCATTTCTTGCTGCGATAGAATCGGCGGCAGAAGGGGCGGCGCTAAAACCTACAAAAGAAATATTGCGGCTAGCTTCTTCTACTTGGTAAGCGGCTGCGTTTTCTTTTAAATAAGAAGCAACTTCCTCATCACTTACTTTTATGTCAGTATCAATGATGGTTGAATAAGGAATACCCACGAAAGAAATGCTAGCAATTGAGTTTGCTTCTGCGTATTGTTTTTCTGCCAACCATTTTGGAACCTGTACTCCTTTTACAACAAGCACCTGGTATTTATTTCTTAATCTATTTTCAACGGAAGGCTCTATATATACTTTTTCAATTTGTTTAATTTGTTCTACGTTTTTGCTCTTTTTAATTTGAGCTACGGCTTGCTTTGCTTCGTTTATTTTAAACTCTCCGGTTGTTTGATCGGTAAATTCTTGTTTAAATGGAGACTCGTTTCCAAATAACACATCAGATAATTCTTTAGTACCTACCGATAAGCCTAATTTATTTTCTTCATCTTTTAATAAAAGACGGTCTACTTCTTGATTCCATAAATAACCAATCAATTGCTCTCTTTTTACACCTTGTGATGCATAGTTTTGCAATTGCAATTCTAGTTTTTCCTCAAACTCTATTTTATTAATAGCCTGGCCGTTTACTTTACCAAGGGTTGTAATATCGCTAGCGCCTCTTTTTCTACCTATTCCATCTTGCAGGATAAAGGCAATAAGGGCAATTGCAATAATACCAAAGATGATCCAAGCACCTCTTTCTCTAATGTTCTGAATGATTGACATATATATATAATTATAGGAGGGCAAAAATAATGTTTTCTATCAAGTAAAATGAGGTCTGGGCTTAGTTTTTGGGCTTATTTAAGCAGAAGGGGGTATAAAAAACTAACATTGGCTCCGTGTATAATTAAATATTTCGGGGATATCTAGGCTTTTGGGGTGAATAAACCTGCATAAAAAAAGAATAACTTTCTTCATTTTCTAATCAGTCAATATTTCTACTCTAATAACCGGCTATTTATACCCGTTAATTAACAGTGGGTAAACTGTGGGTTAATTAAAAAATAGATAAGATAATTAATATAATTATTTACCAATAAGCCTTGTAATCCTTACTAGTATTGTATTTCTATGTATTTATTCATTATTATATTTAGAAATAATAAATAGTGTATAACTAAGATATTAAGATATACACAGGCCTAATAGTATTAGTTTATTTATATAAATGTATTAATACTTAATACTACAATAGAAATGCACATATCGTTTTTTATAGGATCATTTAAAATAAACTACTTTTATCAAGTGCAAGAAAAGCTAATAACATTCCAATAAAATCAATCTAAATATGCCTATTTATACCCCTATTTTATTCAAAATAAATACTTTAAAAAGAAATACTAAAAAATACTAAATTTGTTACTAAATTAATAATTAACTGATAATCAATAAATTAAACAAAAAATAAGCCAGTATAAATATAAAAACTAAGCTAATTAGTAAAAAAATACTAAATATTTTAGTTTATTAACAATTTATCCCTACCTTCACATAAATATTTAAAGAAAAACATAAAACGACTAACCATGAGTAACCCAAACGTAGAAAAATTAAAAGCCTTAAAATTAACCATTGATAAAATCGACAAAGATTATGGAAAAGGTAGTGTGATGATGATGAACGAAAGAAGTCAAGAACCACAAGAAGTAATTTCAACTGGATCTATTGGCTTAGACACTGCGTTAGGTATTGGTGGTTTACCAAAAGGAAGAATTGTAGAAATATATGGACCTGAATCTTCTGGTAAAACAACTGTAGCAATACATGTTATTGCAGAAGCACAAAAGAAAGGCGGTATGTGTGCAATCATCGATGCTGAACATGCATTTGATAGTGCTTATGCAAAAAAATTAGGAGTAGATGTAGATAATTTATTAGTCTCTCAACCAGACTATGGTGAACAAGCTTTAGAAATTGCAGACCGTTTAATTTTATCTGGAGCAATTGATGTACTAGTGATAGACTCAGTGGCAGCGCTAGTTCCAAAGAGTGAGTTAGAAGGTGAAATGGGAGATAGTAAAATGGGATTACATGCAAGATTAATGAGTCAAGCATTAAGAAAATTAACAGCCACCATTAATAAAACAAATACTATTTGCATTTTTATTAATCAGCTTAGAGAAAAAATTGGTATTGTTTTTGGTAATCCAGAAACAACTACAGGAGGAAACGCTTTAAAGTTTTATGCTTCTGTTAGATTAGATATTAGAAGAATGGCACAAATTAAAGATGGCGATGAAGCAATAGGAAATAGAGTAAAAGTAAAAGTGGTAAAAAATAAAGTAGCCCCTCCTTTTAGAGCCGCAGAATTTGAAATTATTTTTGGAGAAGGAATAAGTAAAATTGGAGAGATTATTGATATGGGTGTAGAATTAGAGATTATACAAAAAAGCGGAAGCTGGTTTAGCTATGATAGCAACAAACTAGGACAGGGCCGTGATTCAGTAAAAACCATTTTACACGATAATCCAGAAATGGCGAACGAAATAGAAGCAAAAATTAGAGCCAAAATTGCTTTAAAAGCAGAAGAGGCCGCTAAATAATGATTTTGGTTTTTTAGGGTTAGTTAGTATAAACCGCATCAATTATGGTGCGGTTTTTTTATATTTATAAAAAAAAGAGTGATAACTATTTTAAAACTTTTTATTAGAGCTGCGCTCTGGCTTTTTTGCGCAGAAATAAATACGAAGAATAAATATTTATTAAACACAAGCGGACCCCTATTAATTATTGCCAACCACCCCAACTCTTTTTTAGATGCTATTATTATTGGCTCTAGATACAATAGAAGAATACATTTTTTAGCAAGGGGCGATGTCTTTACTAAAAGACACCACCGCTTTTTATTAAAGCTATTAAATATGATCCCCGTGTATAGGTTAAGAGAGGGAAAAGAGTTCCTACACCTTAATGAATATGCTTTTGTAGAATCTGCAAGGCTATTAAAAAACAAGGAAGCTGTTTTAATATTTATTGAAGGAACCTGTTTAAATACCAACCAACTTCAACCATTTAAAAAAGGAACCGCCAGAATTTTACAAGGCTGTCATGCGGAAAATCATTTTCCTCAAATTCACCTGGCGGGTATTTCTTATAATAATTTTAAAGGTATAGGAAAAAGAGTAAATCTTTGTTTAGATACATTCACCCAAGACAAGCCAATAATAACAGCGAAAGATAGAGTAGATTTTAATAACCATGTCTTTTCAAAACTATCTACATTAATTCTTCCTACCGCCCACACGCCCCATATCAAAAAAAATGCGCTTTATTATTTTAACAAGCCTTTTTATCATTTAGTGTATGCATTTGTAGATAAAAAAACAAAGGGAACGGTATTTTTTGATTCCGTTTTGTTTGGCGTTTTGTTTTTCTTATACCCTATATACCTAATAGTAATAATATTCTTTTTACAATTTATTAGCATACCACAACCAATAATTTTTGGTACCTTGGGCTTGTTGTTTTTATTAAGAAATCAAACCATGTCCATTAGCTAATCTTTCAAATTTATTATTATGGCAAACAATATGAGAAGGCTTGAAAAGAGAAAAAAAATTGCACTTATTGCGCACGATAATAAAAAAAAGGATTTAATAGAGTGGGCGGTATATAACAAAGCGGCTTTAGCTAAACACACACTGGTGGCAACTGGCACAACAGGCAAGTTAATAGAAGAGGCCCTAGACCAGCCCGTAAAAAAATTATTAAGCGGACCCCTTGGAGGAGATCAACAAATTGGGGCCATGATTGCTACAGGAGATATTGATGTTATCTTTTTCTTTTTTGATCCCATGGAAGCACAACCCCACGATAGTGATGTGAAAGCCTTATTAAGACTGGCCGTTGCCTGGAACCTACCCATGGCTTGCGATAGAACCACCGCCGATTTTTTAATGACCTCTCGTTTTATGCAAGAGGTTTATGAATATAAACTTCCAGACTATACCCATTATTTAAAAAGAAATATTTAATTTATAACGCCTTAATAATTTTCTATGAAAAACATATTTTTTAAAAAAACAATTACAGCAACCAGCCTTTGTTTTATTTCATTGTTTATTGTAAGCAACCAGTCCTTTGCGCAAAATACAATACTTGGTTTTAAAACCGCCGATAAACAAAATAAAATTGAAAAAGATTTTGACGCACAATTAAACGCGGCTAGAGTTGGACAAAATATAAAACTACTTTCTTCTGTTCCACACCATGTGGGTTCTGTTGGAGGAAAATTTGTATCTGATCAAATTGTAAAAATATTTAAAGAAGCAGGATGGGAAACCAAAACAGAAGTATATCAATTAATGTTTCCTATGCCACTTACACGCGTACTTGAAATGTCGGGTGCCACTAACTATAAAGCAAAACTAAAGGAAACCCCACTTAAAGAAGATGCTACTTCTAATCAAGCCGATCAGTTACCTACTTATAATTGTTGGAGTGCCGATGGAGATGTAACAGCCAATTTAGTTTTTGTAAACTATGGTTTACCAGAAGATTATGAAACACTAGCCAAATATGGTATTGATGTAAAAGGAAAAATAGTAATTGCAAAATATGGTCGCAGCTGGAGAGGCATTAAACCAAAAGTTGCACAAGAGCACGGAGCTATTGGTTGTTTAATTTATTCAGATCCTATAGACGATGGTTATGGCGCAGGAGATGAATACCCTATTGGCGCATTTAAAAACGATCAAACTGTTCAAAGAGGTTCTATCATGGACATGGTAATTTATCCTGGAGACCCTACCACCCCGAATATTGCTTCTACTGCTAATGCACCAAGAGTAGACCATAACGATGCGGTGAACTTATTAAAAATACCGGTACTTCCTATTAGTTATGGCGACGCTGCTCCTTTATTAAAAGATATGGCAGACCCTGTTGCACCAAGAGAATGGGGCGGCGGACTTCCTTTCACTTATCATATTGGTCCAAGTAAATCAACGGTGCATTTAAAATTAGCCTTTGATTGGAAACTAAGACCCGGCATTAATGTAATTGCGACTATTAAAGGATCTGAATTTCCCGATCAGTGGATTGTGAGAGGTAATCACCACGATGGTTGGGTTAACGGAGCTGCAGACCCCATTAGTGGTATGGCCGCAGAATTAGAAGAAGCCATTGCAATTGGTGGATTATTAAAACAAGGATGGAGACCCAAAAGAACCTTGGTGTATTGCGCTTGGGATGCAGAAGAACCGGGATTAATGGGTTCTACAGAATGGGTAGAAGACCATGCGGCAGAATTACAAGCGAAGGCAGTTGCTTATATAAACTCAGATGGAAATGGAAGAGGCTTTTTAGGAGCCGAGGGTTCACATGCATTCTCTCCCTTAATTACTGAAATTAGTAAAACGGTTATTGACCCACAAACAGGTGTAACGGTTTTTGAAAGATCAAAAGCAGCAAGAGCAACTAGCGCAAGTGGAACGGCTGCAAAAAAAGAAGCGTATGCATCCACTAATTATCCTTTAGGTGCAATGGGATCTGGCTCTGATTATTCTTCTTTTATACAACACTTGGGAATACCTTCTTTAAATATTGGATTTGGTGGTGAAGATGATGGAGGAGAATATCATTCTATTTACGATTCTTATGATATGTATAAGAGATTCAAGGACCCTACTTTTATTTATGGAGTAACCCTTGCACAAACAGCAGGAAGAGCCGCATTAAGACTAGCAGATGCCGATGTTTTACCATTTGATTATACAGTGCTTCATTCTACTATTAAAGGATACATCTCTGAATTAATGAATAATGTAGATCAATTAAGAGAGAAGACCCTTATCGAAAACGAACTAGTTAATAAAAAAGCATATGCTTATGCCGCCGATCCCAGAGAAGCTTTAACAATACCAAAGGTTAGCGCCGAAGTGCCTTATATAGATTTTTC
>CAIJZF010000022.1 GCA_903825095.1 uncultured Bacteroidota bacterium
ATTCTTGGTTGAACCATTTTGCTTTTTCATAATCAAACTTAGCGCCCCCTTTATGTACTCTTTCAATATCAAAACTTGCAATTAATTCATCCAAGCTAAATATTTCTTTATCTGTTCCATCATTCCAACCTAATAGGGCTAAAAAATTTATAAAGGCTTCAGGTAAAAATCCTTTTTCTTTAAAACCAATGGTGGTTTCCTTAGTAATAGGGTCGCTCCAATCCATGGCGAAAACAGGAAAGCCTAAACGCTCTCCATCACGCTTACTTAATTTACCACTTCCTTCTGGTTTTAATATTAAAGGTAAATGCGCCCACTTCGGCATTTTATCTATTCCAAATAAATATTTCCATAATAAGATATGTACTGGTGCACTAGGTAGCCACTCTTCACCTCTAAAAGCATGGGTAATTTTCATTAAGTAATCATCCACTACAACTGCTAAATGATAAGTGGGCATGCCATCTGCTTTTAATAAAACTTTATCATCCACAGTGCTTACATCAAAACGTACTTCTCCTCTAATCATATCTGTAAAAACCACTTCTTCTTCATTGGGTACTTTAATGCGAATAACATGCGGCGTGCCTTTTTTCAATAATTCAGACACTTCATTTTCACTTAATGAAATAGAGTTTTTCATTTCCATTCTATGTGCACGACTGTATTGAAAATTAGGAACCTGCTTTCTTTTCTCTTCTAAATCTTCAGGGGTGTCAAAAGCGTAATAAGCAAAACCTTTTTCAATTAAAATTTGTGCATATTGAGTATAAGTAGCTTTTCTTTCACTTTGTCTATAAGGGCCATAAGCACCTCCATGCACGGTGCTTTCGTCTGGAATAAGTCCACACCAGTTCAGGGTGTCTATAATATACTGTTCTGCGCCGGGCACAAAACGAGATTGATCGGTGTCTTCTATTCTTAAAATAAATTCCCCGCCATGATGCTTTGCAAATAAGTAATTAAATAAAACCGTTCTCACGCCGCCCAAGTGGAGGCCTCCAGTGGGGGAGGGCGCAAACCTTACTCTAACCTTTGAATCCATGCTCTTTTTTATTTATACAAAGATAATATTCAAATGGGCAAAAGAACTATTTATCTTTGGGTATGTATTTAGTAAAAACACCTTTTTGGCTGAGGGCCTTTTACCCCTCTTGTACTTGGAAAATGCCAGGTACTGAAAAGGTTATTTATTTAAGTTTTGATGATGGGCCGCATGTTGAGGCCACCCCTTTTGTTTTAGCGGAATTAAAAAAATACAATGCCAAGGCTAGCTTTTTTTGCATTGGTAAAAATGTAGCAGCCCATCAAAATTTGTATGCGCAAATAATTCAGGAAGGTCATGCTGTGGGCAACCATACCTACGATCATGTAAATGGATGGAAAACAGATACCAATAATTATATAGAAAATATAAAAATGGCGGGAGCCTTGATTCAGTCTAATTTATTTCGTCCACCTTATGGAAGAATAACTCGATCACAGATACATAAAATAAAAGCAGATAAAACTTTGCCTCAAGAAATAATTATGTGGGATGTTTTAAGTGGAGATTTTGATATAAACTTATCGCCCGAAGCTTGCACTAAAAACGTCATTAAAAATACAAGCGCAGGATCTATTGTAGTTTTTCATGATAGCGCTAAGGCCTTTGAAAGATTAAAAGTAGCACTGCCTGCTATGCTTGCTCATTTTAGTAATTTGGGTTATTCTTTTAAAGCAAAAAAATGGCCAAGGTAGAAACCCCAGCCGTATAATCCGTACCCTATAAAAAACAAAGTTTGTTGTCTGTACTAATAAGACCATTGTTGTCTACATAGCTAAAACGACATATTATAGGGTTTATTATGTAATGAGTAAAAAATAGTGTTTTTTTGTAGTCTAAGTAACCCTTTTGAGTCCTATGAGATTTATTGATACACATGCCCACCTTTATTCATCTCCTTTAAAAGAAAATATTGAGGGGATCATGAAAAATGCGATGGATAATGGCATTGATACTATTATTATGCCTGCCATTGATAGTAGTACTTTAGATGCTATGTTAGAAGTAGAAGCAAGCTATCCTAAAAATTGTATGGCCATGATGGGATTGCATCCTTGTTCTGTGAAAGAAAATGTGAATGATGAATTGGCTATTATAGAAGCACAATTACAAAAAAGAAAATTTATAGCCATTGGAGAGATAGGACTTGATTATTATTGGGATAAAACATTTCTGGCTGAGCAAATGATTGCTTTTGAAAAACAAATGGACTGGGCCTTGGATTATAAACTACCTATTGTTATTCATACACGTAATGCCATGGGTGAAACCATTGAAGCGGTTAAGCCTTTTGCTAAAAAAGGATTGCGTGGAATTTTTCATTGCTTTAGTGGAAGTAGGGAATCGGCTGAACAAATAATTGCCATGGGTTTTCATTTAGGTTTAGGTGGTGTGCTTACTTATAAAAATGCAGGAGTGGCAGAAGCCATTAAAGATATTCCTATGCAGTGGCTGGTCTTAGAAACAGACGCCCCTTATTTATCACCTGTTCCTTATCGTGGAAAAACAAATGAGCCATCTTATATGATACAAGTGGCCATGAAATTAGCAGAGATTAAAAATATACCACTGCATGAAGTAGCGGAGATAACAACAAGCAATGCGGAAAAGCTATTTGGATTAGCTAATTCCTAAAACACCAATTATTTATTTTACATTTGCAGTCCTAATAGAGAGGTGTCCGAGTGGTTTAAGGAGCACGCTTGGAAAGCGTGTATACGGCAACGTATCGGGGGTTCGAATCCCTTCCTCTCTGCAAAGCCTGTCAAGAAACTGATAGGCTTTTTTAATGCTCTTTTCTGTTATGATCCATGCGCTCATTGTATTCCAAAGGTTCGTTTTTCCAGTTCTTATTGTAAGAAACAAACCAGCCCAACCAAATAGACCTTGATAAACGCATGAGTATGGGTTGTATAAAAAGAAGTGTTGTAATGGCAGTACCCATCCAATAAAAAATTCTGTTATCATCTAAATCAAATGTCATACCTATTAAAACTTTCCATGCTACAAATGTTGAAACAAAATAAGCAACAGTCAATGCATAACTCACATAACCCGTACCATAATAAAAACCTACTTCAATTTCAGTGGGTTGTCCGCAAACAGGACAGTGATCATGCATTTTTGTGATATTGGATAAATCGTACGGGTTGCTACTCGTGAACAACTTACCTTCTCTACATCTTGGACATTTATTGGTGATGGTGCTGTATAGGTAGGTATTTTTCATGGCGCAAAGATACCAAAAATTAAGGAGCTATCAGTTGCTCCATTTGTATTCCTCTAGAACCTTTAATAAGTAAGGTATAGCCTTTCAATTCTTGTGCTTTCAACCAGGCTTTAGCCTCTGTAACAGTATCAAAATATAGAAAATTATGAATACATGGTTTAAACTCCAAACCCACTAGTATTACTTGCTTCCAATTTGTTTGTTTCAATTGATCAATTAGCATTTGATGCTCCATTAAAGTATCAGCGCCTAATTCTCTCATGCCACCCAAGCAAACCATTTTATTTTCCTTATTCATTTTAGCAAAATTCTCTACTGCTAATTTCATGCTAGAAGGATTTGCATTGTAAGCATCTAAAATTACTTCGTTCTTATTCCAGGTTAATAACTGTGATCGACTATTGCTTGGAATATAATTTTCAATAGCTGATTTAATTTTATCATTGGGCACTTTAAAGTGATGTCCAATGGCAACAGCAGCAAGTACATTGGGTAAATTATAATTGCCTACTAAATGTGTATGTATGGAATCTATTTCAATGCCTTTTTTTAGGTGGACAGTTAGCATACCATTTTGATCTATCGCTTCTCCTTGAATTTGTCCATGCTCTTTTCCATATCCAATAATATGTGGGATGTCTTGCGCCATCTTTACTAAGTAGTCAAAATCTTGCATTAAAAATACAGTGCCTTGATGGGCTCTTAAATAATCGAATAATTCTCCTTTTCCTTTTTTCACTCCTTCTTCAGAACCAAAGCCTTCTAAATGTGCTTTACCACAATTAGTGATCATGCCATGCGTGGGTAAAGTATAACTACAATAAGATTCAATTTCTTTTAAATGATTAGCGCCCATTTCAATAATAGCAAATTGCGCGTCTTCTTGTATGCTAAGTAGGGTAAGGGGTACGCCAATATGATTATTTAAATTTCCTTTGGTCGTATAGATTTTGTAATGACTGCTTAATACTGCAGCCACTAATTCTTTAGTAGTTGTTTTTCCATTACTACCTGTAATAGCTATAAAGGGAATATTAAATTGTTCGCGGTGAAATTTTGCAAGTGCTTGCAAAGAACTTAAAACATCTTCTACTAATAGTATACGCTTTTGTAATTGTTCACTTGCATTAACTGGTTCATCCACAATTGCATAAGCGGCGCCTTGTTCTAATGCTTGAAGGGCAAATTCATTTCCATTAAAATTAGGTCCTTTGAGTGCAAAATATAAATCGCCTTTTTTTAATTGACGTGTATCGGTTTGTACTTGTGGGTATGATTTATATAATTCATATAAATCTGAAATTGAAATAGGAGAACTTGATGTGCTAGACTGCTTCATAAGTTTAGCAGGTTTAACTATTAACGCCAGTTAATAAACAGGTGGCCATGGCCACTAAACCTTCTTCTCTACCTGTAAAGCCCATTGTTTCAGTGGTAGTGGCTTTAATAGAAATATCTTTATCTCCAATATGTAATATGCCCGCAATACACTCTTGCATAGCAATTACATAGGGTTTAATTTTCGGTGCTTCTAAACATAAAGTGGCATCTATGTTTACAATTTGATAACCCTTCGCAGTAATTAAATCGTAAGTTTTTTGAAGTAAAATTTTACTATCAATATTTTTGTAAGCAGCATCGGTGTCTGGAAAATGTGTGCCAATATCGCCTAAGCTTAAAGCACCTAATAAGGCATCGCAAATAGCATGTAATAAAACATCTGCATCGCTATGACCTAATGCGCCTTTCGTATGAGGGATTTTAATACCACCAATCCATAGGTCTCGGCCTTCTACTAATTGATGAAAATCAATGCCTGATCCAATGCGTAGTTTCATCTATGTATTAATTTAAAATATTCTTTTCCACCAAGGTTTGTTGTCATTTTCATAACCGGGGCTGTCAACACCAAAGGCAGAAATAGCACATCTAAATCCGATGGTGCTATTTGATTTATCTTGATCTAAATATCTTCTAGTGCCAGGGTTTAACCAATAAGGACGGTCTTTCCAGCTGCCACCTTTGTATACTCTTGATTTATTTGAGATTAATGTATTGCCACCTGTTTCATAGCTTGCAATATTGGTATCATCTCCATCCAATGCATTGTTACCTCTATAAGGATTGATATCATCCATGTCCACATTATTCATTGGACGGTAAATATCCGCGACCCACTCGTTCACATTACCACTGATATTATAAAGACCCATGCTGTTTTGTAAAAAGGTATTTACTTTACTTGGAAAGCCTGCGCCATCATTTGCATAACCTACCATACCCATATAATCACCACTTCCATTTTTAAAGTTGGCTAAAAACATTCCTTGCTTACCATTCTTTTTTGAAGTATTTGAATTTCTAATACCGTCATTTCCATTATTCACCCAAGGAAAGGCACCGTCAGTAGTCACTAAGCTAGCATTAGGGTGGCTTGAATTAGGACCTCCAGAAGGTTTGTTGTCATTAGAACTATTTTTTTGACTTGCTTGCTTCGCAGCATATTCCCACTCCGCTTCGGTAGGTAACCTGAAGTCTGGGATCATAATAAAATCGTCTAAATTTTTTCCTCTGTTTAGCGTAGTAGAAGTTCTTGAAGAAGATTGGCTTTCACTCTTGCTTGAGTCATTTGAATTAATATCAAGACCCATTTTACCTACATAAGGATTTTTAGGATCAATTAATTTAAACTTAATAAGCGTGCTTTCATTGGCTCTATCAGTTCTCCATCTGCAATAATTATTGGCTTGTTCCCAAGTAACACCTACTACAGGATAATCGTTAAAAGCGTTGGATCTAAAATAGCCTTCCACCATGGGGTCGTTGTAAGAAAGTTCTGTTCTCCAAACACTTGTATCAGGAAGCGCTGCTCTCACGATAGAATCTCTTCCTATAGGGATAAAAATTTTCTCTAGCCAATGAATATAAGCTCTATATTTTTTATTGCTTACCTCGTATTTATCAATTCTAAAAGAGCTTACTGTGACTCTTCTTAGGTTGTTGTTCCATTCGCCCATAATGCTCTCTTGGTTCATACCCATTGCAAAAGTCCCCCCGCGCATAAGCACTGTTTCTGCATAAGGGTCGTCTTTGGGTGCCAATACAACAGCATTCGAAATGGCTTTATTTTCATTGCTAGATAATATGCTAGGTCCTATTAAAAGGACGGCAAAAAACAATAAAATGCTATTAATAAAATTCATCGCTATAAATTATTCAATAATGGGGTTAAATGATAGTGCGAATATACTTTGTTTTTTAATCAATTATTCAGATAGAACTATATTGTTCTGTTATGAAAACCCTAATTTTAGTATATGAGAAGGGGTGTTTTTATCGTTTTTTTGGGTTTTATGTTTTCTCCTTACTTTTTAGGGGCTCAAAATGCTGCATTTAAGGAGGGTAAATGGGCTAAAATAGCCGTATCCAAACAAGGTATTTACCAAATCACAGGTGTTCAGTTAAAGACTTTGGGTTTCACACTGCCTATTAGTTCAACACAACTTCAATTATTTAATTATAATCTTGATCTACTCTCTGAAAAAGTACCTGCAACTATCTCCACAGAATTAACAGAAAATGCTATTCAGGTTCTTGACGGAGGCGATAATCAAATTGATGAAAAGGATTATATTTTATTTTATGCCCCAGGTGCTGTTCAGTGGAAGCAAGAGGCGATGAGTTTTTCTCCCACACATTATAAAAATGCGAGCAACGATTCTGTTTTTTATTTTCTAAGCATTGGATTAAATGGAAAAAGAATTAACAGCATTGATAACATAAATAGCCCGGCTGCATTAGTGGATAATTATGACGAAAGATGGCTAATAGAACTAGACAGTGTTTCTATATTAAATAGTGGTAAGTTATTGCTAGGACCTGCTATGGGAAAGGGTTTGGGCAAGCAATCAAAATTATCTTATCCCATTAATATAAATGGTTTATTGCTTTCAAGCCCCTTGAAATTATTAAGTAGATATGCGGCAACGACTTATCAAAGCCCTGCCTATTTTAATTTTAGTATAAATGATAATGCTATTAAAACTACCTCGGTAGCACCTGTAACAGGATTATTATATGATGAGTCTGCTAAAATTGCGCTAGATAGTTTTTCATATTCGTTAAATACAAATACGAATTTAACCAGTCCCGCTTCTGTAAATATTAGTTTTCAAGCAGAGAATGCAGCGGCTTCCGGATGGATAGATTATATAGAGATCAAGGCTAAGAGAAAATTAGGTTTTTGGGGTACGAATAGTTTTGGATTTAGAAATATATCAAGTTCTATCAAAGGAAATATACTGCAGTATCAAATTCAAAATGCAGATAACAATACAGATGTCTGGGAGGTTACTAATCCATCATTACCTAGAAAAATTTCTACAGAATATTCTTCTAATGGCTTAATTAGTTTTATACAGAAGGCCGATACCTTGCATGAATTTTTCGCAGTCAAACAGCAAGGCTATGAAACACCTAGCTTATTGGGACCCATGATTAATCAAAACTTGACGGCCATGGATGTGCCGGACTATATTATTATTTCGGCGTCCAATTATTTAAATGCCGCAAAGAAATTACAAGATTATCATAGCACAGCTAATGGTTTAAAAACGGCAGTCATTAATGTGAATGAAATATTCAATGAGTTTTCGGGTGGGCAGGCTAGTGCAATTGGAATTAGAAATTTTGTAAAATACTTATTGAATAAAGCAGCTACCAATAAAGTAGCAGCACCTCGTTATTTATTGTTATTTGGCATAGGGAATTATAATAGTAAAAATTACAATAGCGCCACGCAAATACCTGTTTATGAGTCCGCGGGTTCAACAGGGGTGCTTACCAGTTATCCCTCAGATGATTTTTATAGTATTCAAAACGACAATGATGATATTAATAATTTTATGGAGATAAAAAAACTCTCCATAGCTACTGGAAGACTTCCTGTAAGAAATAATGCAGAGGCGGATACAGTGGTTGAAAAAATAATTAATTATCAAAAAAATGTAAACGGAGGTGCTTGGAAAAATAAAATTACTTGGGTAGCAGATGATGGTGATGGTAATTTACATTTAGAAGATGCTGAAGAAATTGCTGCACATTTAGCACAAAAAAATCCAAGCTGGAATCAAAAGAAAATTTATTTAGATCTCTATGGGGCTACTAAAAATATAGCAGGTAATACTTATCCCTTGGTGAACAGTGAAATTACACAATCGGTTAATGAGGGTAGTTTAATTTTAAATTATACGGGTCATGGCAACTTTGCAAGATTAGCGGAAGAAGCGGTCATGAGTCAAACAGATGTTCAAGACTGGAATAATGCGAATAAATTACCCTTGATGATTACGGCTTCTTGCGATTTTGCGCCCTATGATCAGCCTCAATTAAGTCCTTTTGGATTCGACGCTTTAATGAAAAACAGTAAAGGGGTAATTGGGCTAGTAGCCGCTAGTAGATTGGTTTTCGCTTATAGTAATAAACAAATCAATGATCATTTTATTCAGCAATTATTGGTACCTGATAGCCTAGGGCGTTTTTTAACCATTGGGGAGGCATTGCAAAAAGCAAAAATGCAAGCCTGGGCTGCAGGAGAAGACCATATGAATGCCTTTAAATTTAGTTTATTGGGAGATCCTGCGATGCGCCTATCGGTACCTAAATATGATATAGGTATTACAAGCTTGAATCAAAAACCATTTACTGGAAAAGATACATTACTAGCAGGAAATAAATACACCATTAAAGGTTCGGTCAATAATAAAGGGCTTACACAAAACGATTTTAATGGGATACTAGATTTTGTTTTATATGATGCAGCTACCAATAAAAAAACATTGGCTAATGCAAGTTCAAGTAAGGTAACTTCTGTTGCAGTACAAGAAAATATATTGTTTAAAGGCAAAGTAACGGTAGCCAAGGGAAATTTTACAGTAGACTTTTTATTGCCTAAAGAAGTAAGCTTGCAAAAAAACTTAAAAATGCAATTGACTGCTTACAATAATTTTGCAGATGCTATAGCTGTATATGACAAAATAATTGCAACAGAGGCGGCTGGCTTGTTGATTAATGATAATCAAGGACCTTCTGTAAAAATATTTTTAAACGATAGTAATTTTGTAGTCGGAGGATGGGCTGCTGCAAGGTCCAATTTAATTTTACATCTTACAGATAGTGGAGGCATTCAAACTTCTGGCAATGCTTTGGGGCATGATATGGTTTTAGTCATAGACAATGATTATAAAAATACGGTAGTGCTCAATAATTATTTTGTGGCCAATCTTGATTCTTATCAAAAAGGGGAGCTCTTTTATGCTTTACCTTTTTTAGCAGAAGGTAAACATACTATAATGGTTAAAGTTTGGGATTTGCTTGGTAATTCAACTACTAAAACTATAGACTTTGTGGTTCCGTCATCGGAAATCATAAATGTAAAAAATTTATATAATTATCCCAATCCATTTAGTAGTTATACGCAATTTAGTTTTGAGCTAAATAAATTGGGCAGCCCTGTAGAAATTTCTCTAAGTATTTATAACAGTATGGGGAATTTGCTTTTCACCAAACCATTAAGTGGAACCTATAAAGCCAATAGGGTGGTCGTAAATTGGGATGGCACTGGTATGGGGTCTGCGCAAATACAAGCTGGTGTTTATTATTATAGATTAACCATTAATGACGGTACTGGCACTCGTTTTTTAACCAGCAAGCTTGTAAAATTTTAAAAATATAACACAATGTATTTTGTATCTTTACTTTTTAATAGTCGCTATTTAGAAATATTATGATGCGTAGAAAAT
>CAIJZF010000023.1 GCA_903825095.1 uncultured Bacteroidota bacterium
CAAACTAGCTCCCTTCTTTTAATAGAAGCGTCTTCTGCAGGAAAGCCCATATATACTTTATTACCTTCTATACTTGATAAAACAGCTGCTTGAGATAAAACCACAGCGTTTTCTCCAATAGTTAATGTTTTATTCACCCCGGCCTGACCCCAAATAGTCACACCCGATTTTATTTTAACACCCCCTGCAATACCCACTTGTGCTGCAAATAAACAGTTGGCCTCAATTTGAGTATCATGTCCAATATGTACCATATTGTCAATCTTGGTACCCATACCTATAATAGTGTCTCCACTTACGCCTCTATCCACCGTACAGCAGGCCCCTATTTCCACCTTATTTTCAATAATCACTCTACCACAGCTTAGTAGCTTTTTATACCAGGCGGCACGGTTCTTTTTGGAGTTATAATAGAAGGCATCGCTACCAATCACCGTTCCAGCTTGTATAATAACATCATCTCCTATAATAGTGTCAGCAAGTAGGGTAACATTAGGGTAAATCAAACAATTTTTTCCAATAATAACATTCGCTCCAATAAATACATGTGGCATGATAACAGTACCCTCACCAATGATGGCAGTTTCATGAATTGCTTTATCACTTAATTGTAAGGGCTTAAAATGCTGTACAATTTTTATATAGGCTTCAAAGGGGTCTTCACAATATAATAATGCCTTACCAGCAGGTATACTCACCTCTTTATTATTAATAATGATACAAGTGGCCGCGCTATGTAAGCATGTATCATAATATTTTGGATGATCTACAAATACAATATCACCAGTTTCAACTTGATGAATCTCATTCACTCCAGTAATTTCTAAAGAAGTATTACCTATTAATTCAGAGGAGGTTAAGGTAGCTAACCATTTAACCGAAACGGGTGCAGAAAGCTTCATATGTATGTTTTTGGCCTAAATCAAAGGTAATGAGCCTTTTTTGTAAAAAAATCTTTTTCACTCAATTCTCTATAAAAATAGCCCCTTATTGTATAATAATCTAATAATAAAAGTAAAAAAATTTATAGCATGAAGCAAAAATGGTATCTTCTGAAACCCTTTATTCATAGGTATTTCAGAGAATTTAATTTTTATTGTATCTTATAATTCATATTTATTTATGCTATAAAATTGTATAAAATTTATTTTTTAAAACATCTATAAAATGCCCAATTGTGGATAACGTCAATAAATTTGTTTAAAATATTTTTTGAATTAGAAAAAAGTATATTTAATATTGTGAAGGGAATCTGATTCCCGTACTTACTAACCCATCTATATACGAGGTCCTCTTGAGCATTCAGGGGGACTTTGTTATTAAAAGAACTACTACATTGAGCGACTACTATTTATTATATAAACCCTTTCAAGTATTGTCGCAATTCACGACGACCGATAATAAATTATGCTTAAAAGATATTGTAGAAGTTGCTAAAGATGTTTATCCAGTAGGAAGATTAGATTATGATAGTGAAGGTTTATTGTTTTTAACAAACGATACCAAAATGAATCATCAACTATTGCATCCAAGCTTTGAACATAAAAGAACTTACCTGGTGCAAGTAGAGGGTGCTATCACAACAGAGGCTATTGAGCAGCTCGCTAAGGGAGTATCTATTAATGTGAATGGTATTAAGTATAATAGCCAGCCTGCGGTACTAAGTCTGTTAGAGGCCAACCCTGCGGTACCTGAAAGAAACCCACCCATACGCTTTAGAAAATCTGTTCCAACTTCTTGGGCCCAGATTGAACTTACAGAAGGTAAGAATAGACAGGTGCGTAAAATGTTTGCAGCCGTTAACTTTCCCGTACTTCGATTAATTCGTTCTCAAATAGGCAGTTTCACTATAAAGGACATGCAGCCCAGCGATTTAATCCATTTAAGTCATCAGGAGGTTCAAGAAGGCTTCTTTCGTTAATTGACTGCTAAGTTTTACTTTTGCAGTAATAATATATAATCAATGAGTCAATCGCTATCAGAACAGGAAATTATAAGACGTGAAAAATTACAGCATTTAGAGGCGGCAGGTATTAATCCCTATCCCGCTCCTTTATACCCCGTTTCTCATTATTCTAATGATATTAAGGAAAACTATACAGAAGAAAACAAGGAAAAATATGCGGCTGTCTGTGTAGCAGGCAGAATTATGAGTGTGAATGATAAGGGCAAGGTATTGTTTGTTAAAATACAAGATGATAAAGGCATTTTACAATTATATATTAAAAGAGATGAAATTTGCCCGGGTGATGACAAGTCTTATTGGGACGCTATTACTAAAAATGGAATGGACCTAGGCGATATTATTGGATCAACTGGTTATGTATTTATTACAAAAACGGGAGAGACGTCGGTTCACTCTAGCACAGTTACATTATTAGCAAAATCTTTAAAGCCACTTCCGGTGGTGAAAAGAGATGAAGAAGGAAATGTATTTGATGCAGTCACCGATCCTGAATTTAGATATCGTCAACGCTATGCCGATTTAATTATTAATCCTTCTGTAAAAGAAACTTTTGCAAAGCGTACTTTACTCATGACCACTATTCGTGAATTTTTAAATAGTCGCGGCGCTTTAGAAGTAGATACACCTGTACTACAAGCTATCCCAGGAGGTGCTGCAGCAAGGCCTTTCGCTACACACCACAATGCATTAGATGTTCCTTTTTATTTGCGTATTGCCAATGAATTGTATTTAAAAAGATTAATTGTGGGCGGCTTTGAATGGGTATATGAGTTTAGTAGAAACTTTAGAAATGAAGGCATGGACCGTACGCATAATCCAGAGTTTACTGTTTTAGAATGGTACACGGCGTACAAAGATTATTTATGGATGATGGAACTCACAGAACAACTATTTGAAAAAATTGCAATTACACTTCATGGCAAAACTGAATTAACAGTGGGCGATAAAACCATTAATTTTAAAGCACCTTATAGACGCATTAGTATTATTGAAGCCATTCAAGAAAATACGGGCATTGATATTACAGGAATGGATGAAGCAGCACTAAGAGAAGTTTGTAAAAAATTACATATTGATGTTGCACCTACTATTGGTAAGGGTAAATTAATAGATGAAATTTTTGGATCGACTAGTGAACCTAAATACATACAACCTACTTTTATCATTGACTATCCTATTGAAATGA
>CAIJZF010000024.1 GCA_903825095.1 uncultured Bacteroidota bacterium
ATGCAAATTATACCGGCTATAGATATTATTGAAGGCAAATGTGTTCGTTTAACCGAAGGAGATTACGCACAAAAGAAAATATACAACGAAGACCCCTTAGAAGTGGCCAAGGCTTTTGAAGGTATTGGATTAATGCGTTTACATTTAGTAGACTTAGACGGTGCCAAAGCTGGACAGGTAGTGAATTGGAAAGTTTTAGAAAAAATTGCCAATAATACTGAACTTAAAATAGATTTTGGAGGGGGTATTAAAACGGAGGCTACTTTAAAAACCGTATTAGATACAGGAGCCACCTATGCAACCATTGGAAGTTTGGCAGTTAAAAATGAATTATTATTTCAAGAGTGGATAGCTAGGTTCGGGGCCAAGGTTTTTATGTTAGGCGCCGATGTGTTGGATGAAAAGTTAGCCATTGGTGGTTGGTTAGAAAAAACAGAGATATCGGTATTTGATTTTATGAAATCATATATAGATAAAGGGGTAAAACAAATATTTTGCACCGATATTAAAAAAGATGGCAAATTACAAGGCCCTTCTATTGAGCTATATCTAAAAATTATAGAACAATTTCCCAATTTGCAATTAATTGCTAGTGGGGGTGTAAGTTCTCTAGATGATTTAATAGAACTAGAAGAGATAGGATGTAGCGCTGCTATTGTGGGCAAGGCTATTTATGAAAATAAAATTACCATTTCGGAATTAGCCAATTTCAATTAATTCATTTCATTTTTAACGAATACCATTCATGTTAACCAAACGCATTATACCTTGTTTAGATATCAAAGACGGTCGCACTGTGAAGGGTGTGAACTTTGAGCAGTTAAGAGATGCAGGAGACCCTGTAGAACTAGCTGCTTTCTATGCAAGCGAAGGTGCAGACGAATTGGTATTCTTAGATATTACAGCCACCGTTGAAAAGAGAAAAACTTTAAGTGAGCTAGTGAATAAAATTGCACATAAAATTAATATTCCTTTTACGGTAGGTGGGGGCATTCAAACAGAAGAGGATGTGAGTATTTTATTACAAAATGGAGCCGATAAAATTTCTATCAATACAGCGGCTTTTCAAAACCCTGACATCATTCATCGCTTTGCCAAAAACTTTGGAAGCCAGTGTGTGGTACTTGCTATTGATACAAAATTAGAAGCCGATGGTAATTGGTATGTGTATTTAAAGGGCGGCAGAGAAAAGACCAATACCTTAACTATGGACTGGGCTAAGCAAGCGGTAGACCTTGGTGTAGGAGAAATTTTATTAACCTCAATGAATCATGATGGCACTAAGCAAGGTTTTGCCTTGGATATAACTGCAGCTTTATCTTCAGCCTTAGCTGTTCCTATTATTGCTTCGGGTGGTGGAGGCAATGAAGCTCATTTTTATGATGTTTTTACAACAGGCAAGGCCGATGCTGCATTGGCCGCTAGTATATTTCATTATAAAGAAGTAGCCATCCCTCATTTAAAAAAATATTTAAACAATAAAGGGCTTGCGATAAGAATTTAAATCGTCAAACTAAAGAAAAGATATAACTAATCACATTAATAACTATTTATTTAACTAACTAACTAACTAATACATTCACTATGAATATCAATTTTACAAAATACGCTGACGGACTAGTGCCCGCCATTGTGCAAGACGCAAATACTAAAACTGTTTTAATGTTGGGCTTTATGAATCAAGCAGCAGTGGATGCAACGCTTGCCGAAGGCAAAGTCACTTTCTATAGCCGTTCCAAAAATAGATTATGGACCAAGGGCGAAGAGAGTGGAAATTTCTTGAATTATATAAGTATGTCTTTAGATTGTGATCAGGATAGTTTATTAATTCAAGCAAGTCCAGAAGGTCCTGTTTGTCATATGGGTACTGATACTTGTTGGGGAGAAGACAATAATACAAGTATTGCATTTTTAACTAAGTTAGAGCAAATTATTGCAGATAGAAAAAAGGCAGATCCTTCAAGCTCTTATGTAGCTAGCTTATTTGCTAAGGGTATTAATAAAATAGCGCAGAAAGTAGGGGAAGAAGCGGTAG
>CAIJZF010000025.1 GCA_903825095.1 uncultured Bacteroidota bacterium
AGAAACAGTGAGCTGGTTTTTTTCATTGTATTTATATTTATATTTTGGTTTAAAAGAAATTTAAATTTTTGTAGTGTCATATATCATGAATCTAATATTCGTTTGTAAGTTTGTTTTAATTCATTATTTTTTACTATTCAGTATCATCGTAGCCAAACTTTTGATTTAAAGCAAATACGGCTTCTGCAGAAAAATCGTTCTTATGAATTAAGGCAAGTTGCCCGTCAATAAGCCCGCGTTTGGTGGGTAATAAGGAAATATTTTTTTCATAAATACTAAGTGCCAAAGCATCGGTAGGTGCTCCTATTTTTTGTATAGCCGCCGCCACATCTTCCATTTGATGAATGACCGATAAAATTTGATTCGGTATCCAAGAAGTAATAGGTGTGCCACCAGTAGCAATTGCATACTTCGTATTGGCCATGATATATTTTTGAACAAACTGCCAATGACCATTTCTAAAATGGTATATTTCCTCTAAAATGCCCAATAAAAAACATAAACTTTTTGCATCTTTATTATCTAAAAGTTTTCCCATTAAGCCTTTAGGATGTACTTCTTTCATAGCGTTTTGTAAATCGCTAAAGAAATGTTGCACGCATTTTGGACGGTATAAACGTAAATCTAATAAGTATTTAGTAAGCTCATTTTCTGGGTAATAAAAAATTACGCCTGAAAAAATATCTTGCATAGGAATGATGTCATCCTGAGCGCCCGTCTGACCTCTAAAGGCTTTGGGCTCTTCCCATACACCTTCATAGGTTACTCCCTCTCCAAATAAATCGGTATTGCCTTTTACACCCATGATAAAAATTCTAAAGTCGTTGTAACGCTGCCATCTGGAAGCCTTCCACATTTCTTTTCTTCTTACATTCATTTGCTTCATCGTTTCCCAATTCTTTTCTAAAAAGGGGGCTACATTTTTTTCACCATTACCTAATGCTTGCAAAGTTTGCATCACCGACCCTACTAAATTGGCTGAGTAACGATTAATATCAACATGCAACATAATAAAGCCTACTTCATCAGGTTGTCCGGAAAATTTATTACACATGGTAATGTTTCCCCAGTTTAAATCCCCGCTAGCATCCAGCTTTCTATAGTTACCCAATGAATAGGCATAATGATAATCAAGCCAAGCAAATACATCTAGTTTATCTGCCACCTTACAAAAAGGCATAGCAATATTTTTAGGTAAAACATTTCTTGCTTTACCATATTTACCATCTATTTTAAATTGCTGATAAGAAGGCTCTAATAAATAAGCAGAAGCTAAAAAACTATAAGATCTAAATAAGGCTTGTAAAATAAAAATATCGGTTTCTTTTTCAATGGCTTCTACATGATTCTCTATTGCTAATACAGGTGCGACAATTGCATTGGGTGTGTTTAACAAACCAAATTCTTTTTCATTTAAAACAACCGGCATTGCATCTAAGACATTTTGTAAATCGCTGTAGGTAGCAGGTAATTTTACCATGGGTGCCTTGGTGGGTAAAAAACCATGTGCAGCACTTACATCAAAAAAGCCATCTGAGTAATTTGATAAAATAGACATTGTTAAAAATTAATTTTATACGCTTATAGTGATTAATAACTGATTCTAATAGGGTGTACTGAAGCTATGAAAAAAACAAGTTAAAAATACAGATTCCCTAGTTTTTACATGATAGGCTAGACCAAGGACCCTTCCAGAAATAACTCTCTGATTTACAGTAATTTAAAAATTATATTTTTGAGTAAAAAGCCCATTTATCCTAATCCTTGGTGGTGATTCCATGGCTTTAGATTACCTTGCAGCTCAAATTATGTTTATATGCAAATAGCAATTTTAGGAGCAGGAATGGTGGGAAGAGCGATGGCTATTGACCTTTCCAAAAAATATCAAGTAAGTTCTTTTGATTTAAGTAAAGAATCACTTCAAATACTTTCCAATAAAAATAAAAGTATAACCACCGTTCAAGCCGACTTAAGTGATTATGCAAATTATGCTACCCTACTTGCAAAATTTGATTATGTGATAACTGCCGTTCCAGGTTTTATGGGCTATAAAACTTTAGAGGCTGTTATTAACGCTAAAAAAAATGTAGTAGATATTTCTTTTTTTCCAGAAGACGCTTTGCAACTAACTGAATTAGCTAAGAAAAATAATGTGACTGCTATAGTAGATTGTGGTGTTGCACCAGGTATGAGTAATTTAATATTGGGTTACCATAATGAAAAAATGAAAATTGATAGCTTTGAATGCATGGTAGGTGGGCTTCCTAAAAAAAGAACCCAACCTTTTGAATACAAGGCTCCCTTCTCACCTATTGATGTTTTAGAAGAATATACAAGACCTGCGCGTTATGTTGAAAATAGCTGCATCGTAACTAAGCCTGCATTAAGTGATGCAGAGTTTATTGACTTTAATAAAGTAGGCACACTAGAATCCTTTAATACCGACGGTCTTAGAAGTATTTTATTTACTATGGGGCATATTCCTAATATGAAAGAAAAAACTTTAAGATACCCTGGTCATATCGATTTAATGAAGAGTTTAATTAAAGCAGGATTTTTAAATACAGCCCCTATTCAATACAAAGGCCAATCTATATCTCCTTTAGGTTTTACTTCAGCATTATTATTTGATCAATGGAAATTAGGTGCTACTGAAGCTGAATTTACTTTAATGACTATTGAAATTAAAGGGGAAGGTAAAACCATACATTATGAATTGTATGACGAGTATGATCCAATAACTGAAATTAGTAGCATGAGTAGAACCACTGGTTATACTTGTACGGCAGCTTTGAATATGTTAATGGAAAATTTATTTACTGAAAAGGGTGTTTTTCCTCCTGAATTAGTAGGTAAGCATGAAAAATGTTTTCAGTATATGATAAACTACTTGGAAGAGCGTAATATTCATTATGTAAAAACCGAGTCTTAAATGACGCTGAAATAGCTGTTTATAAATTAGGGACTATTTAGAAAAAATTAATTACTTTTATACTATAATTAATCAATTATGGGATTTCATATTAACAAGAAAGTAGCTGATAAAAAAGCTGCCACTGGAACTAAAACTACCTTTCAAGGTGGTAGTTCTCAGTTTATAGCTAAAGCGAACACTAAGTCTACAGGTACTACTAAGAAGCCTATTAAAACAGGCGGTTCTAGAGGTAGTTGATTAGCATTAGTAGATTAGCGCTAGCTGATTAGCGCTAGCTCATAATAGCTAGTTTTCACCTTACAATAACTTTACTATTCCTTCACCAAGGTAGGTGCGATTATCTTTTGCCATATGGCATAGCCCTTTGCATTCATATGCAATTTGTCTGCTATAAAAATATCTTTATAGACCATTCCACTTGTATCTAACATAGCAGAATGTATATCTAAAAACTGCGTGTGCTTTTGCTTATTTATAAAATCGCGAATGAGTGTATTGGCTGCAACAAACTTTTCTTCCATAGTCCATCTTGCTACACTGGGTTTAATTGAAACATACATTACAGGTATCTTATTTCCTAAATGGGTTCTGATAATAGTATATAAGGTTTTAAATCTTTCAAATACTATTTGAGGCGTAATGGTATCACTTGCAGCAATATCATTCTCTCCGCAGTAAATATAAATTTGCTTCGGTTTATATTTTAAAATAGTTTCTTGGTTAAAGTGAATAATATC
>CAIJZF010000026.1 GCA_903825095.1 uncultured Bacteroidota bacterium
GTAACCGGTTTTAATAAGCCGTTTTCAAATTGAACGACTGTTTGATTTTCTTGTTTTGATTTGCCATTTATTGAATAGTAAACTCTTGAAGTATCATAGAAGAACACCGATTTATCTTGAAAACTTCCATCTTTTGCTACTGGCACAAACAACATTTTCTTCGAACTATCCTTTCCATTTAATATCAAATTTAAAAGCAGCGTTTCAGATGTTTTATTTAAAGCAGACCCATATAATTTACCTGTAAGTTTCATTACCTCGGTTTCTCTAGGATATTTTATGGTAGGTAAAATACCTGCTTTAATTTTACTCCAGTCAAACCTACGCCATCCGTTGGTAAGCATCACTAAATCTAAATGTGCTGCTACAGAATCTGCATCGCTTGAAAAATAATAAGCAGGATTATACACTTTCCCTCTAATATCATTACTTAAAAGAAAGTCGGAATAAATAGTTTGTTGCTCGGGCATCACAATAGAGGCATCGGTAATAGATATAGACATATTTGTGGAGGCTGTGTCTTTCACTGTTATTTCAAGTACATTCTTTCCTCTTTTATTTAAATTAGCAATGCCCACAGTTAAATTGGCATTGTATTCATGTAATCGATTATTCACAAGTACAATTCTTTCAGCAATGGGTAGCCAATCATTGGTAAATAAAGTAAACTGCACTACACCAGTAAGCAGTTCATCAATGGGTAAGGCTACTTTTTGTACTTGACGCTCTTCTCCTTTAAATTCTACTGTGTAAATTAAATGCTGATTCTGATGCACCAACAATCTCATATGCTTATAATTGGCAGGCACTACAAAAGTTCTTTCTACTTGCGCATAGGCCTTTTCATTGTCCATGCTTATTTTTAAAATAACCCCTTCTTTGCTAGCAGCTGCAATAGGAGTAGTTCCTTTTTGTCCATTCTCGTCGGTCCAATTTAATTGATACTTCTCTCCTTCATTGGGTCTTAATTTAAACACACCCATACCATCATGTTGCACTTTTAATGTATCTACCACTTTGTTTTTATCATTGACTAAAAAGCCTTTAATAAAAACAGGGGTACCCAAATTATTAGTAGCCTTAAATGCCATCTTATTAATAAGCCCTTCTACAAATGTGCCTCCTTCTGGAAAAACATCAACTCTTGTTTTGGGAGTAGCACTATTTTTTACTTTAGAAATAACTCCATTATTAATAGGAATATTTTTTTCGTATAAAAAAACGCTGTCGTCATTTAACATCCAACGTGTAAAGGCTTTAACCTTTAAAAAATCGCCTTTATAGTTGGCAGGAATTTCAAAACTACCTTTAGCCGATGATTGAAATAAAGGAGCGGCTGCTTGTTTTATAAAATTACCATTGTTATCATACCAATTAACATATACATTCTTGCTTGTACTAGGCCATTCTAATCCAGACATAACATAGAGCTTATAAAATATGGTCTCTCCTGTATTATACATGGTTCTATCAAATTGTATATGAATTTTTTCATTAGCATAATCTTCTTCATAGATACTTAATAAAGAATCAAATACTTGCGCCTTAGCCTTTAGGGAGAAAATGGTTATAAAGAAAAAAAGTATAGCCAGGACTTTGCTAAACTTAAGGGATTGAAATTTATTGATGCGCATAGTAAAAAAAGGTGTGTGATAAACTAATTTAATTTCGAGAAGGCTTTATCTTATTTGTTTTGAAATAATTTATGCCAAGTACAATAAGTATAATAACTAAGCCGAAAAATTCTCTTGACTCTTCTATCCAAGGTTTTTCTGCTTTCATAGTGCTTGCAATATTGGAAGCATTATGAAATTGAATCCAATCAATAATACCATTGGTGTCAAACATTTTATATATGGCATAAGCACCAAAAATTAAAAAACCAGCCCAATAGGCCATTTTAGGGAAAGGCTTTTCAGCAAAATTTAAATAACAAAGCAAAGCGGGATACAAATAAATAGGTATCCATAAATAAGGATCGGGGTCGTTATATTGAACTATAGCAAATAAAATAAAAACGATACAAAAAATAATATTAAAAATTTTCATTCTAAAAAGA
>CAIJZF010000027.1 GCA_903825095.1 uncultured Bacteroidota bacterium
ACCATTAATACATCTACTAAACTAATAGTATGTAATAAATCGTCCATCATAATTTCCATCCAAAAATTCATGGTGTCCATTACAATTAACTTTGGACGCTTTTTCATTTGCTTAATCACACTACTTTGTACACCAGGTACTAAATTACCTAACATTAAAATTTCACAGTCTTGGTAACTATCAGGCACCACTGGTTCAAAATTTTCTAATACATTTAATTGCGTTTCTAATGTATCGCGGGTATTCATATCTAAATGATATTTACCACTCCAGAAAAAAGTTTTCTCATCTTTTTTAATTTGAACACCTTCTAGGATAACACCTCTTTTAGTTAAGGCATCTAATTCAGATTGCGGAAAGTCTCCACCCACTACTGAAATTTGTTTAACAGTGGTAAAATTGGATGCACACCAAGCTATATAGGTAGCTGCACCTCCAATAATTTTATCACTTTTCCCGAAAGGGGTTTCTATGGCATCAAAAGCCATCGATCCTACTACTACTAATGACATGTTTATGTTTTTAATTTTCAGCTGCGAAACTACGATTAATAAGGGGAAATCTTTCTGTCCTTCTCAAATTATACCTACCAAGTCACTAAGTAGCTGATAATCAAAAAACTAACAAAAATGGGGTTTTATTTAAAAATATAAAGGATTTTAAAGAATTAATTCTATAATTTTGCACTAACAAACATTCAAATTTTTCCCCATGGCTAGAATTAAAACAGAGAAAAACGGGTCTAGAAAAGACGTTATTGTTAGCAAAGCAGCTACTCTATTTAGAGAGAAGGGGTACAAGGCAGCCAGCATGCGTGACCTAGCAGAAGCCGTGGGTGTAGAAGCCGCAAGCTTATACAATCACATAAAATCGAAGAGTGAATTATTACATGAACTAGTATTTAATGTTGCCAACAGATTTGTGTTGAAAATGGATGAGATAGAATCTGAGCCTATTTCTTCTTTACAAAAAATGGAGAAGTTATTACGTTTTCATATTAGTGAAATGATTCACCACTACGAAGAAGTATATGTAAGTGATAGAGAGTGGAAGCATTTATCAGACCCTTATTTATCGAATTATCAAAATCAACGAAGAGTATACCGCAAAAGGATTGCAGCCATTATTGAGGAAGGTATTCGCAATAAAGAAATTAAGGCCATTGATGCGCCTACTGTAGTTTTAATATTCTTACATGCAGTAAGTGGTATTGAAAGCTGGCATAGATCTACTAAAAAAATAAATGCAGCCGAATTAGAACAAAATATGGTAGCCATTTTAATTGATGGTTTAAAATCAAACAAGTAAACTGCATGAATGGGCGACTATAATAATCTAGCTATAGACGCAAGATTTAGTTAACTTTGCCATTCATAATTACACAGTGTCAGAAAGAAACAATTTTATTGATTACATCCGCATATTTGCCCATAGTGGACATGGAGGGGCAGGTTGTAAGCATTTTTTACGCAATAAATTAACTGCTAAAGGTGGGCCTGATGGAGGCGATGGTGGCCGTGGTGGTCATATTATCTTAAGAGGGAATGCACAGTTATGGACCTTATTACATTTACGCTATTATAAGAATGTGATTGCTGAAGATGGAGAGAATGGATCAAAGAATAAGTGCACGGGTAAGGATGGTAAGGATATTATTATTGAAGTGCCCCTAGGTACTATTGCTAGAGATGAAGAAACAGGCAAGGTAGAGGGTGAGATTTTAAAAGACGGTCAAGAGATTATACTTATGAAGGGTGGTCGTGGTGGTTTAGGTAATTCAAATTTCGCTACACCCACTCAACAAGTGCCTGAATATGCACAACCCGGAGAAGATGGTGTAGAGGGTTGGAAAAATATTGAATTAAAAGTGTTGGCCGATGTGGGTTTAGTAGGTTTTCCCAATGCAGGTAAGTCCACATTACTTTCTGTAATTACAGCTGCCAAACCAAAAATTGCGAACTATGCATTTACAACTTTAACACCTCAGTTAGGTATGGTAGAATACAGAAATAATTTATCTTTCTGTATTGCCGATTTACCAGGTATTATTGAAGGGGCTGCAGAAGGAAAGGGGCTAGGACACCGCTTCTTAAGACATATTGAGCGTAATGCGGTTTTATTATTTTTAATTCCTGCCGACTCAGATGATCATAAAAAAGAATTTGAGATCCTGAAACATGAATTAGAAAAGTTCAATCCTGAATTATTACAAAAGGAATTTATCATCGCTATTTCAAAATCGGATTTATTGGACCAAGAATTAACCGATGCTATTATAAAAGAACTTCCTAAAAAAATTCCACATATTTTTATTTCCTCTGCTACGCAAAAGAATTTAGTGGAGTTAAAAGATATTTTATGGAAGGCTTTGAATAAGCCTATTTAGAAATTATAATTTTTGAAACCTATTGAAAGAATAAAATACGTTGAAATGTTTCAAAGCGTTTTATTCTAAGCAAAAAAAATCCCTCCGAAATTCGAAGGGATTTTTTTTATGAGGTCTTGAATATAATTTTAAAAATTAATTTTGGCCGGCCTTGGTTGCCTTGCTTCTATTATTTTCATCTAAAATAGACTTACGCATTCTTACCGATTTTGGAGTGACTTCAATACACTCATCAAATTGAATGTACTCCATACACTCTTCTAAAGTAAATAATACCTTAGGAGTAATACGAACGCTATCATCACTACCACTCGCACGGTGGTTGGTTAATTTTTTCATCTCCACAGCGTTGATGTTTAAATCACCTGGCTTAATATGCTCAGCCAATACTTGACCTGCATATATTTCCTCACCTGGTTCAATAAAGAAACGGCCTCTGTCTTGTAATTTATCAATAGAGTAAGCAGTGGTTAAACCAGCCGTCTTAGCTACAAGTACACCATTACTTCTTCCAGGAATAGGCCCTTTCCAAGGCTTGTATTCATTGAAACGGTGCGCCATTACAGCCTCACCAGCAGTTTGTGTTAACATTTGAGAACGAAGACCAATTAAACCTCTTGAAGGAATATCAAATTCTAAATGTTGCATGGTACCCTTCGATTCCATGATTAACATCTCTCCTTTCTTTTGAGTGACTAAGTCAATGACCTTACCGCTAAAATCAGCAGGAACGTCTACTACTAATATCTCAAATGGTTCGTGCTTACGACCATCAATTTCTTTTACTAATACTTGAGGATTACCGACTGTTAATTCATATCCTTCACGACGCATGGTCTCTACGAGTACACCTAGGTGTAAGATACCACGACCAAAAACCAAGAAGCTATCCGCACTATCTGTTTCTTCCACACGCAATGCTAAATTCTTTTCAGTTTCTTTCATTAAACGATCACGAATATGTCGAGAAGTAACAAACTTACCTTCCTTACCGAAGAAAGGTGAATTGTTAATACTGAAAGTCATACTCATCGTAGGTTCATCTACACTAATAACTGGTAAAGCTTCCGGATTTTCTGGATCAGCAATAGTGTCTCCAATACTGAAATCATCTAATCCCACCACAGCGCATAAATCACCAGAAACTACTTCTGTTACTTTACGCTTACCCATTCCTTCGAATACGTATAATTCTTTTACTTTATTTTTCTTTAAGCTTCCGTCTGCTTTTACAAGTACAATGTTTTGTCCTTCTTTGATAGTACCTCTTTCTACTTTACCAATGGCAATACGACCTAAGAAAGAAGAATAGTCTAGTGAAGTAATTTGCATTTGCGTATGTCCTTCTTTTACATCTGGACCTGGAACATATTTTAAGATACCATCCATTAAAGGGAAAATATCTTCACAAGGTGTAAGGCTATCGTTAAACCAGCCATTCTTACCACTACCATAAAAAGTAGGGAAGTTTAATTGATCTTCTGTAGCATCTAAATTGAAAAACAATTCGAATACTGCATCATGCACTTCATCCGGACGACAGTTTTCTTTATCTACCTTATTGATAATGACAATGGGCTTTAAATTTAATTGTAAAGCTTTTTGTAAAACGAAACGAGTTTGAGGCATGGGCCCTTCAAAAGCATCTACTAATAAGCAAACACCATCTGCCATTTTTAATACACGCTCTACTTCACCTCCAAAGTCAGAGTGACCTGGTGTGTCAATTACATTAATTTTAACGTCCTTATATGTTACGGAAGCGTTCTTACTTAAAATGGTAATTCCCCTCTCACGTTCAAGCTCATTGCTATCCATGATCAAGTCCCCAGTCTCCTGGTTATCTCTGAATACTTTTGTAGCGTGTAAGATTTTGTCTACCAGGGTAGTTTTACCGTGGTCAACGTGGGCGATAATAGCGATGTTTCTTATTTCCATGTACTGTTTTGAGGCTGCAAAGGTACAAGGTTTAAGGCTCCTAAAAAAACAAATGGGAAAAAATGGACTAATAAGATTTACACCCTTATATATATCTTATATTTATTTAATATATAACCTAGTAGCCAGCAAACGAGCATATAAGAAAAGGCAAAGGCTAGGGAGGACCAGTAAGGCGCAAAATGAGCGAATCCATTGGTGTAAATCCACTGTAAAGAGGACTGATTATCTATTTGAATCATACTAAGGCAAACAAATAAGAGCTCAGAGAATAGGTAGATGACCAGCGGATTCTTGCCAAATACTTCAAAAAAACTGGCAAATTGATGTTGATGATGTAGCTCAATTCTATAAATAATAGTGGCTAGAATAATCATATCCAATCCCACCGTTAAAAGCACAAAAGAACTAGTCCATAATTTTTTATTAATAGGGAATTGATAATTCCACATATAGGCTAAAAACATAAAGCCAGCACCCCACATTAATAAATGGGTAAGTCCATCATAGGTTTTTCCTTTTTCTTGCACAAGGGTTCCCACTCTATAGCCAATTAATACATTCACAATGGAAGGCATAGTGCTTAACCATCCTTCAGGATCAAAAGCAAAGCCTTCTCCATGGTACATATGGCTTTCCCCCATTAACCAAGTATCGAATTTAATACCTGCATTGCCTGTAATACTTAATGGATCGGCAGCATCACCAAAGTGAATAGAAATATACCAATAAGCCAATAATAAAAGACCTGCTAAAATCATCATCACTCTTTCATGCATATAATGTACAATGATGGCCGCAATTCCATAACATAAAGCAATTCTTTGCAAGACACCTAATATTCTAGTGTCGCTCAAAGGGCCCGTAAAAGGAAACCAATACATTAAAAAACCTAGTAAAAAAATGAGCCCTGTTCGCTTGGTTATTTTTAATAAAAAGGCAGGCGTACTTAATTTATCCCATTTAGGTAAAACAAAACTCATGGCATTACCTACTGCAAATAAGAAAGAAGGAAATACTAAATCGGTGGGTGTAAAACCATGCCAGCTTGCATGCATAAAGGGCGCAAAGGTATGTGCACCATCACCCGGTGTATTCACAATGATCATTAAACAAATGGTCATTCCTCTGAAAACATCTAGTGATAAAAACCTTTGTTGTGACATACTAACATTTTAGATATTTAAGGTACATAAAATATTTTTTTAAAACAAGGCATTTGGCCTAGATTTAGCGCAAAATAGCATAAATGCGGAAGTTGAAAATAGGGTTCTTTATTTCCATCAACATAGTTGCTATTTACTTACTGGGCCCGCATCCCGAAAAACCCTACTTTGACGACGTTCTTCCTTATATTTCCAATCAAATTACTGTAGATGACTATGTGAGTAAAATGGAAAGCAATTTTAAGATAAAGTCAAATAATGAAGCGAAAATTATTTGGGCAGATAGCTTGCATCAAGAAACCGAATATGCCATTGTTTATTTACATGGTTTTAGCGCTAGTCAAATGGAAGGCGACCCGGTGCATAGAAATATCGCCAAACAATTTCATTGTAATTTATATTTAGCAAGATTAGCAGAACATGGTTTAACAGGTTCAGATGCCATGAAAAATTTATCGGCTGAAAATTTATGGGAATCTGCTAAAGAAGCCTATGCGATTGGAAAAAAAATTGGTAAAAAAGTAATTCTAATGAGCACTTCTACAGGAGGCACTTTATCCTTGCAGTTGGCTGCTAATTTCCCCGATATTGCCGGACTCATTTTATACTCTCCCAATATTGAAATTAATAACCCTAGCGCCCCTTTATTAAATGACCCATGGGGTATACAAATTGCAAGACTAGTGCAAGGTGGAAAATTCAATAACGTTTCTTATACAAACAAAGACTTTCCTAAATACTGGTACCCTCATTACCGTTTAGAAGCCACTGTTGCATTAGAAAATTTAATAGAAGCCACTATGAATGAGAAATTATTTAAAAAAATAACGCAACCTTGTTTAGCCTTATATTATTATAAAGATGATGCACATCAAGATAAAGTAGTCAAAGTAGCTGCTACACAAAGAATGTTTGCACAAATTAGCACACCCGATTATTTAAAAGTAATTAAAGCAATGCCTAAAACTGGAAATCATGTATTGGCATCGCCACTTGTATCTAAAGATGTTGAAGGTGTTCAAAGAGAAACAGCAAAATTTATTGCTGAAAAAATTATTAAGGTTTTACCTTAGACAAGAACTACTACTAAAACTAAATAAGAGGTGGTCATTTTAAATTAATGATCAGAAGCAAGTGCCACTGCAATTTTAGAATCGGCAGTGCCATAGTATAAATACCACTGCGTTTTATAATATACCAAGCCTTCCACAAAACATACATTATTCACTTCCCCCTTTAATTCATAAGGCTTGTCAGGTTGAATGAAAGGCTTATCGGCTCTGCCAATTAGCTTATAAGGTGCAGCGGTATCATATAATGCTTGGGCTGCAGCATAAGTAAATTTTGGACTTGAAGGGTCGTTGTTATTAGCAGCATTGCTACTATTATATATAAGCAGAATTCCTTTTTCTGTATATAATGCAAATGGACCTGGCTCTACCAAACGACTATCAAAATAACCAGGTCTTGGTGTAAGTACCGATACCATTTTTTTACTTTCTTCATTTTCTAAAACTTCCCAATGCAATAAATCGCTGGAATAAGCCATGAATAAATCGGTGTCTCCGAAATACATCCAGTATTTATTATTAATTTTTTTAGCAATCATTTTTTCACCCACTCTCTCAGCAACAATCGCCCCCGACTTAGACCAAGTATTAATGTATTTAGGATTGGCTAATACAGGACCTTGTTTTTGAAAATGAATTAAATCCTTAGTAGTGGCAAAACATAAACGAGCTGTTTTCCCATCATAGGCAGTATAGGTTAAAATATAACCTCCTGCTGGCATTTCTACAATTCTTGGATCTTCAATACCGCCCTTTCCTTCATAAATAGCAAAGCTGTCTTTAGCCGGAAAAAATATAGGTTGCGTTTGTCTTTTAAAATGAATGCCGTCTTCACTAATGGCAAGTCCTATGCGAGAAGTCATGGCAGTATCTTGTGCACGGTATAATAAATAAACTTTGCCGTCTTTTACAAGTGCTGTAGGGTTTAAAACATTTTTGGCTTCCCAAGCAACGCTACCATTTTGCAAGGGACAGAAAAAACGACTGCTGGTGTCGGGAACTAAAATAGGATTGACTATATCTACTTTATGAAAACTAGGTGCCCAGTTAGTTATATTATTGTTTTCATTCTTGTTTTCATTAGTACCACTTGTGCAAGCAGTGAATAAAATTAAAAAACACAATAGGATATTTAGTTTCATGCTTACTTACTTACTTACTTACTTACTTAATCAATCAAACTCTTTTAGTCTATTACTCTTTTATGCTTCGAAGAAACAT
>CAIJZF010000028.1 GCA_903825095.1 uncultured Bacteroidota bacterium
GCAGACTTACTTAAAGCAGCTACCGAGAAATTAGAGTGGTCATTACTACTATGCACACTAATAGTAGGTTGTAAGAATTGGGTGCTATCGGTTAGGTTCATAGCAGCTGCTATAATATTCATATGAACTGAATCCTTGGTACCCGTGCCACTAATTTTGCCATTTTTGATTAAATAACTATCCCAACTTGCAAGCGGAATGCCAGCGCTTAAGCTAATACTTTGTTTAGCAGAATTCAAACTGCCCTCCAATGTTAGATTGTTAAATCCGGATATTTCTTTTTTAAATAACCTTAAATAAGGTTCGAAATAATTGGTTTTAATTTGAACGGTAAAATCCTGATTGGTAGGTGAGTTCTTTGGGGCATTAATATAAGTAGGGAAGTAGCGTTGCATAAAGTATTGTACGCTAGCGGGTAAACGTGCAATATTAAATTTCCCTGTTATGTTAGCATTGATATCATCGCTTGATATGGCTATTTTTTTAATTCCATTTTGAATACTTGAAGCCAAGGTTAATGAATCAAAGTGTAGGGTACTGGATGCTCCTTTAAAATTGCCTTTATAAAACTTAGCATACCCAATAAAATTATCAATACTATCTCCTTCAAAATTGAAGTCTAGTTTACCCGCTAGCTGTATTTCATTTTTAGAAATATTTAATGCTTTTAAATTTGCATAATGTAAATCACTCACTGCAATAATTCTAGGTTTTCTTTGATTGAAGTCAATATTAAGATTACTTGTGAAATTTACATTCTCATCTTTAATACCTAATAAACCTGTAAAGGCCTTTTTTTGTAATATACCTTTTGTGCTTATATGGGTATAAGTATATTTATTTACTTCAATAGAATCGATATTGCCTTGAATATTGGTTTTAACATTGTCTAAACTAAAAGAACTGCCAGCAATACTTCCTTTAAAATTAACAAGGCCAATTAAATCGTTGTTTAATAGTTTGCCAATATTGAAACGATTGGTTTCTAATAGTCCTTCATAACTAGGTTCTTTATGCTCAGGAAATTGTAATCGTATTTCAGTATTGGCTACACCAAGTTGAGTATTTATTTGGCCTTTAGTTAAAAAGTCATATAAACTACCATTGAATTCACCTTTAAAATTCATAGCACCCAAGCTATTTACATTTAATTCGGTATTTGTTCGCAAGCTTGGAATCCAATTGGAGATATCGTTGTAGTTACTATTCGCAATTACATTAGTAAATTTAATTTGGGTATTACGCATATCTGGAATGCCCACCATAGAAAAGTTTCCCGTTAGTGTAGACTTATTATAGAATGCTTTAAAGTCTTTTGTTTCAAAATTAGCTACACTTCCTAAAAAATGAAAGCTTGTATTTACTTTTTGATGTATGTTTTGAAGAGCTGGGGCAAAATAGGCTATATCATCGAAGGCAACACTGGCATTCGTCAAATGTGCTTTCATCACTACCTTGTCTATATAAGAAGGAAAGTCATAGGCTATATCCTTGTACTGCATGGCATAATAACTACCAATACTGCTATTATTGGTTTTCAATAAAAATTTATTAAACTCCATTATTTCAGGGGTCATTCTAAACTGAGTGCTTAGTTTTTTTATTTCAAAGCCCGATCTTTCTTTAACGCGTAAATTTACACTTGCTTTAATGGTATCTTCTATGAAACTTGCCCTTCGAATGCTAGCGTTAATTTCCTTCATTCTAATATGTTCGCCATCAAAATAGGGGCTGGGTTGGTTAAATCCATTTTCGATCCACATCTTACCATTGATTACCTGAATTTCATTTGCAAAAATTTGTAAATGACTACCATTAAAATAGAGTTCCCCTTTTTTTCTTTTTATAGCTTTTGCAAGAGTTTTAACAGGGTTTAGTCCAGTTTTATTTTGGATTAAATAATAGGGCTTATTAGCTATTATTTGATCTATATTAATATTATTACCATTAATAGACTTTACATTAACGAGTAAATTGTTAGAAGAAAAAATAGTTTTATTACCCATCCACTCGTCATCACTAATAAATTGAATGGTAGAAATATCTAGTTTCTTAATATCAAATTGAATAGCTTTTTCTGAACTGTCTTTACCTTTACTGAATTGGTCAAGAATAAATTGATAATTCCATTTCTCGGTTTTTCGATGCAAATACAATTTAGTATTCACTAAACCAAGGTATTTTATAATAGGAGTATTATTGGAGAAGTATAAGTCGCTTAATCTTAATTTTAAAGACTCGGTATAGACTAAACTGTCTTTATTTTCATCTCGAATAAGTATGTTTTGAATATCTAATTTATCAAACAAAGAAAAGCGGACTTGACCCAATTCCACTGGAGCGCCAATAGACTTGCTAAAGGAAGAGGCAATACGATGCGCCACTTTATTTTGTACCCATGGCAATAAGAATATCAGATAGATAAATAAGAATAAACCTACCACCGCAGCAGCAATAATTCTAAGTAGGGTAAACTTCTTATTTAACAAGTAGAGGGGTTTTTGTAAAAATACAAAAATTAATAGCCAGCTACGCTATCATCACCTCTTTTATCTCCAGCGGCTACACGTTTGCCATCGCCTGAAATTAAAATCCCATCCATTCTACCAAATTTTCCTCTTCTGATGGTTTTATAGCCCATATTTTTCAGGCCAGCTTCAATATCCTCTGGGAAATCAGATTCTAAAGCAACTACATCTGGAATCCATTGATGATGGAATCTGGTGGCATCGATAGCTTGTTTAATGGTCATTTTATGGTCGATGATATTCACTAAACCTTCATAAACTTGATTGGGTATGGTGGTGCCACCTGGTGTGCCAATACTTATATAAGGTTTGCCTTTCACAGTGACAAGGGTAGGTGTCATAGAACTTAACATTCTTTTACCTGGTTGAATAGAATTGGCTTCTCCACCCAAGGCCCCATACATATTAGGTACACCTGGTTTTACACTAAAGTCGTCCATTTCATTATTTAATAAAAAGCCTGCACCCGCTACAATGGTTTTATTACCATAAGTATCGTTTAAAGTGGTGGTAATGGCCACCATATTACCTTCTTTGTCAATGACACTTAAGTGCGTTGTTTGCTCACTTTCGTGTGCCCCGCCAGCCACTGTTATTTTACTACTACCCGCTACACCTTCTTTATAATCGCTCATTCTTGCTTGCGCATAGCTATTACTAATTAAAGTTTTAGTGGGTACTTTCCAATAATCAGGATCGCCCATATGTTCTGCACGATCTGCATAGGCTCTTCTTTGTGATTCTACCATTAAGTTTACGGAAGCAAGTGTATTCAATCCCATTTTCTCTACATTGAAAGGCTCAATCATTTGCATCATTTGTGCAATTAAAATTCCACCACTAGAAGGAGGGGCAAAACTTATTACATGATGGCCTCTATAATCAAACTCTAATGGTTTTCTAAATTTAGGTTTGTAGTTTTTCAAATCTTCTAATCCAACATAACCACCACTGTGCTGCATTTCTTTAACTATATATTCAGCAGTAGCTCCTTCATAAAAACCTGCAAGCCCTTTTGCTTGAATGCGTTTAAGAGTAGCGGCAAGTTCTGGTTGAATTAATGTATCACCTGCTTTCCAAACTTCTTTTTGGGTAAATGCACTTGGAGCAGAACTATACTTTAAAAAATTGGCACGATCTGCATTTAAACCCTTGGATTCTCTTTCAGAAATCACATAACCAAATTCAGCAAACTCAATAGCGGGTTCAATCAATTTTGCAAAAGGTAATTTTGCATAGGCATGTGTGCTTATCATTCCTGCAATACTTCCAGGAATACCTGAAGCAGAAGCACCTCTTGTAGATTTTCCATCAATAGGATTTCCTTGTTCATCTAAATACATATCTCTACTTGCTTTTGCTGGAGCGGCTTCACGATAATCAATGCCTATTAATTCACCATTTACTTTTCTAGCTAACATAAAACCTCCGCCACCAATATTGCCAGCCCCTGGAAATACCACGGCTAAACTTAATTGTGTAGCAATTGCTGCATCAAAGGCATTGCCTCCGTCTTGCATCATGGCTGCACCTACCATACTAGCTAAAGGATGTGCCGAGGTAACGGCGCCATTGTCAAATGACTTTTCTTTCACTACTTCATATTGATAAGGATTAATATGAGGATGTGCTTTTAAAAAGGGTTGGGCCATTAATTTGCCTGTCAAAACAAGGGCAAATACTAGTATTATTGTTCTTAGAATAGTTAAAGAAGGAGTCGTTTTTTTCATAGCGGTTCAATTGAACAAGTAATTTACTTAAATATTTAGTATTCAACAAACTAGCGCCTACCATTTGTGTAAAACTATCCTTATATAGCCTCATTTTAAGCCCAAACTTCCTTATTTTTAGGGGGTATAAATACGCACTTTATTCTATAAAATTTAAGTATAAAAAAATGAAAATTTTTAAATTTCAAGCAGTCCTATTGGTAGTTCTTTGTTTTGTATCTACCCTGCAAGCGCAGGTAGTGCCAAGTCCAGCCTCTTATCTTGGCTATACAGTAGGCACTCGATTTACAAGACACCATAATATAGTGTCTTATTTTAAGGTTGTTGCAGAAGCTGTGCCTGATAGAGTTAAAATAATGAATTATGGCAAAACCAACGAAGGCCGTGACTTGTTAGTGGCAGCTATTGGACTTCCAGAAAATATTGCACAATTAGAAAAAATTAGAAAACACAATAACGGATTAGTAGACGGTTCAGTAGAGGATTTAAATCAACCAGGTATTGTCTGGTTAAATTATAATGTACATGGCAATGAACCTTCTTCTTCAGAAGCAGCCATGCTAACTTTATTTGCCTTGGTGGATCCTTCCAATACTAAAACAAAAGAATGGTTAAAAAATACCATTGTCATGATTGACCCATGTATTAATCCAGATGGAAGAGATAGATATGTGAATTGGTATAATAATGCGGTAGGGAATGCTATGAATGTAGACCCTCAAGCTAGAGAACACATGGAGCCTTGGCCTGCAGGCAGAACGAATCATTACAATTTTGATTTAAACCGTGATTGGGCTTGGCAAACACAAATTGAAAGTAGACAAAGAGTGGCTTTATATCAACAATGGTATCCTCAAGTAGTAGTAGACTTTCATGAGCAAAGTTATAATCAACCTTATTTCTTTACACCTACTTCAGAACCTATTCATGATGCCATTACTAGTTGGCAAAAAGATTTTCAAATAAAGATTGGTAAAAATAATGCCAAGTACTTCGATCAAAATAACTGGTTGTTTTTTACCAAAGAAAGATTCGATATGCTTTATCCTTCTTATGGCGATTCTTATCCTATGTACAACGGAGCTATTGGTATGACTTACGAGAAAGGAGGTATTGGAGCAGGATTAGGTGTAATAGACAATTCATTGGATACAGTTACTTTAGTAGCAAGAGCCACGCATCATTATACAACAGGGTTATCTACTATTGAGATTAGTTCTCAGCATAGAGAAAATTTATTATCGGCATTTAAAAAATATTATGACAATAGTAGGGCTGGCACTATTTCAGAATATAAAACTTTTGTAATGACAGCGCCCAATGCCAATGCTTTAGAAGCCTTGGCGGGGTTACTTCAAAAAAATAATATTCAATATGGTACATTAGCTGCGGGTACTAGTTTTAAAGGCTTTGATTATGTTTCTAAAAAAGAAGGCGATTTCGTAAATGAAGGATACACATTAGCAGTGAATGCAGCGCAAGCACATGGTGTACTAGCGCGTGTTTTATTGGAGCCCATTACTCAAGTAAATGATTCAAACACTTATGATATTACCACTTGGTCTTTACCTTATGCTTATGGAGTGCATGGTTATGCTAGTAAAGAAAAATTAGCTATCACAGCAGGCTTTACTGCGCCAAAGGTAGTAGTCGCTTCCACTGAATATGGTTATGTTATTCCTTACAATTCATTTAAGTCGGCAAGAGTATTAGCACAGCTATTACAAAAAAATATAAAAGTAAGATATGCTGAAAAAGCATTTGTAGTGGATGGTAAAAAAATGGAGGCGGGTACTTTAATTGTTTTAAAAACAAGCAATTTAGAGAATTGGGCTAGAGATACTAAACAAGTATGCGAGCAACTACAATTAGAAGCTATTTCTGTGAATTCTGGTTGGGTAGAATCGGGCGCTGATTTTGGATCACCTAATGATAAAATAATAAATCATGCCCCTAAAGTGGGCTTGTTTACAGGCGAGAATGTATCTGCACTTGCTGCAGGAGAAGTATGGAGTTATTTTGAACAACAATTAAATTATCCTATTACGCAATTGAACTATTCCTTCTTAAGCAGAATAGATATTAATAAGTATGATGTGATTATTGCACCAGAAGGATCTTACAAGGATTTAAATAGTAAAGCTATCACTGAAAAATTACAAGCCTTTGTAAGAAAAGGGGGAGTGTTCATTGCATTTGAAACAGCGGCGCAACAATTATCTACCAATGCAGACTGGGGTTTTAAAATGAAAGAGATTACTAAAAACGATAAGGCAGATATTAATAAAACAAGTAAATACGGAGACAAAGTGGTAGACGCTTTACAAAGTTCTATTCCGGGTGCAATTTATAAAGTGTTTTTAGATGCATCTCATCCTATTGGTTTTGGTACTAATGGTATTTTTTATGATTTAAAACAAGATATGGTTACTTACGAACCTAGTAATGAAGCTTGGAATGTAGGACTATTGAAAAAAGAAAGCTATATGACAGGTTTTGCGGGCGTTAAAGCAAAGGCTGCCTTACAAGAAGGAGTAGTAATAGGCGTTAAAGAATTAGGGTCTGGTAAATTAGTGTATATGGCAGATGATCCTATTTTCAGAAATTTCTGGGAGGGTGGAAAATTAATTTTAGCCAATGCGGTTTTCTTTAACGGTAAATAAAATCATTAAAGGGTATAAATTACAAATTAAACCATGCGTAAAATAGTTCTTCTCACTACTACTTGCCTTTTATTAACGGCTTCTTTGATGGCGCAAAAGAAC
>CAIJZF010000029.1 GCA_903825095.1 uncultured Bacteroidota bacterium
GCAGACTTAATCGTATTAGGCGGTGCAGCAGCCATTGAAAAAGCAGCGAAAGACGGAGGACATGATGTGAAAGTTCCATTTACAGCAGGTAGAACAGACGCTACAGAAGCAGATACCGATGTAGAATCTTTTGCAGTCTTAGAACCTATTGCAGATGGTTTTAGAAATTATATCAAACCTCGCACCATGTTATCTCCAGAAGATATGATTGTTGATAAATCGCAGTTATTAAACTTAACAGCTCCTGAAATGACTGTATTGTTAGGAGGTTTAAGAGTTTTAGATACCAACTTCGATAACTCCAAGCATGGTATATTTACTAGTAAACCAGGTGTATTAAGCAATGACTTCTTCGCCAACTTAATAGACTTCAGTACTACATGGAAGGCTGCCGATGCACATCAATACATATTTGAAGGCAGCGATAGAGCTACTGGAAAAGTAAAATGGACAGGCACAAGAGTTGATTTAATATTTGGTTCAAATTCTGAATTGCGTGCACTTGCAGAAGTATATGCATGTGATGATGCCAAAACAAAATTCGTTCATGACTTTATTGCCGCATGGGATAAGGTAATGAACTTGGACCGCTTCGATTTAGCATAAATTTAAAAATAAAAAAGCCTTCCTAAATTTTAGGGAGGCTTTTTAAATTGTATTTGTATATGAAAAAGTTTTTTCAATTAGTATTTACTGCAATATTCTTTACTACTTCATTCTTTACTACTTCTTTAATGGCGCAAACTGCTCAAGACTTGGTAAAAAAATCAATTCAAGAGAAGCAAACTAGTATAGTCGATGAATTTAAAACCTTTTTATCTATTCCTAATGTTGCTTCTAATCCAAAAGGTTTGCAAGAAAATGCGCAGTGGATTATGAATTATATGAAGGCCAAGGGAATAGAGGATATAAGTTTACTAACACTTCCTAATAGTCAAATGCCGCCTGTAGTGTATGGAGAAGTGAAAGTGCCAGGTGCAACAGAAACTATTATTTTTTATGCGCACTACGATGGCCAACCAGTTGATACGACTAAATGGTTCCCAGGCTTGCATCCTTTCAAACCAAGCTTATATTCCGGTATGTATGAAAAAGAGGCTACAGTACTGCCTTGGTTAACAAAGGGCAGTAATTATGATATGAATGCAAGAATTTATGCAAGAGGAGCCTCCGATGATAAAGCAGGGGTGATGGCTATTATAAATGCCTATGCACAATTAAAAGCCTTAAATATAAAACCTACTGTTAATATTAAATTTTTCTTCGAAGGGGAAGAGGAAGCAGGTTCACCTAATTTAGAAGCATTTTTAGAATTGTATAAAAATAAGTTAGCAGCTAATTTTTGGATAATTTGTGATGGGCCCGTGCATCAGTCAGGTAAAAAACAATTAGTAATGGGTGTAAGAGGAGATACGCATTTAGAACTAACTGTATTTGGCCCTAAGCGCCCTTTACATTCAGGACATTATGGTAATTGGGTATTGAACCCTGCCATGGAACTTGCAAGGTTACTAGCTAGTATGAAAAATGAAAAGGGAGAAGTAACTATTAAAGGTTTTTACGATGATGTAACGCCTTTAACCAATGCAGAAAAACAAGCATTGGCAAAAGTGCCTTCAGTGGAAGCACAGTTAAAAGATGAACTAGGTATTAATGCCACAGAAAGAGAAGGGGCTTTAAATGACGCCTTACAATTGCCTTCTTTAAATATTAATGGTATACAAAGTGCAGGGGTAGGCAAATATTCAGCTAATGTAATTCCAACTAAGGCCATAGCTTCTGTGGATATGAGATTAGTGGTAGGAAATAATTGGGAAAAGCAACAACAAAAAGTAATTGATCATATTATAGCCCAAGGCTTTTTTGTAACAGACAAAGAACCCACCGACGAAGAAAGAAAATTAAATGCTAAAATTTGTATGGTGGTGAGGGATAAGAAAAGTTACAATGCACAAAAAACTTCTTTAGATAATCCTTATGTAAGAAGAATTTCAAAAGCAATTTCAATAGTTAGTAATGAACAACCCGTATTACTTCCTACACTAGGAGGTAGTTTGCCTTTATTTGTATTTGAGAAAGTATTGAAAACATCTCCTGTGACAGTGCCCATTGCCAATCATGACAATAACCAACATGCCGAGAATGAGAATATTAAATTGAAGAACTTTTTTGAAGGAATTCAGTTGTTCTCTTCTATTATGACCATGGAGAAATAATAGTTCTGAGAATATTTAGTATATTGAAAGTAGAATAATACATTTCTATAAATAAATTTAGCTCTAATGA
>CAIJZF010000030.1 GCA_903825095.1 uncultured Bacteroidota bacterium
GCTCTAAGATTGCAAGTGAATTAGGCAATATGCGCATTAGCGAGCAAATAGACGCACTTGAAATTATGGGTATCAATACCAAGAACTATTTAATTCTTCCTAAAATACTGGCTTGCTTCACCATTGTACCCTTATTAGTAGGAGTGTCTGCTGTTATTGGTGTTTGGGGTGGTTATTTTGTGGGAGGGCTTACTGGTTCAGTAGCGCCAGAGGTTTTCATTATGGGTATTAGAAAAGGTTTCGAAACCAATTATGTTACCATTGCCTTTTATAAATCGTTTATTTTCTCATTTATCATAAGCACTGTGCCTTGTTATTTTGGTTACAATGTAAAAGGCGGAGCATTAGAAATTGGTAAAGCAGGCACGCAGTCGGTGGTAGTAAGTTGTATACTTATACTCATTGCCGATTATTTAGTAGCTGCCATTGCTATTTAAGTTAACTTAGTAATACAAATTTATAGAATGAAAATAAGCTTTCATGGCGCTGCCAGAACCGTTACAGGATCTAAGCATTTAGTGCAATTAGATAATGGCGAAAATTTTTTATTAGACTGCGGGTTGTTTCAAGGAATGGGTAGAGATACCGATTCACTGAATGCAAGTTTTGGTTTTGATGCCACTAAAGTAAACTTTGTTATTTTATCACATGCACATATCGACCATTCTGGCTTACTTCCTAAATTAGCTAAAGAGGGTTTTAAAGGAAATATTTATTGCACACCTGCCACCAAAGCACTAACTGAAATTTTATTGGAAGACTCTGCCATGATTCAAAGAGACGACGCTAAATATGGCAATAAGCGAAGAGCTAGACAGGGCCTGCCTCCTATTGAGCCCTTGTATGATATGGATGATGTAAATATTGTATTACCTCTTTTAACTATTGTTGAATATAATCAGCCCACTAAAATTTCTAATTCAGTAGAATTATTATTTACCGATGCTGGACATATTATAGGAAGTGCTGCAGTAAGTTTGAAAATTAAAGAAGCGGGTGAAACTAAAACACTCACATTTAGTGGAGATGTAGGAAGGTATCGCGATATGATATTGCGATCACCCTCTACTTTCCCACAAGCCGATACCATTATTATTGAAAGCACTTATGGCGATAAACTACACGATTTAATTCATACCACACCCGATGATATTTTACATTGGATTGAAAAAACCTGTGTAGAGCAAAAAGGAAATTTAATAATTCCGGCATTTAGCGTGGGTCGTACACAAGAAATTTTATTTGAACTAAATCAGTTGTCCTTAGAAAAAAGGCTACCTCATATTCCAGTCTATGTAGATAGTCCTTTAAGTATTGAAGCTACCGATGTAGTTAAAATGTTCCCTAAATACTTCAATAAAAAAATTCAAAAAATATTAGAAGTAGATGACGACCCCTTTGATTTCGAAGGCCTTCGTTATATAAAATCGGTGGAAGAGAGTAAGGCCTTGAATGAGGACTTACATCCCAAGGTAATTATATCAGCCTCTGGTATGGCCGATGCGGGTAGGGTAAAGCATCATATTAAAAATAATATTAGCAATGCGAAGAATACAATTTTACTAGTTGGTTATTGCGAGCCGCATTCTTTAGGTGGAAGATTAATGAATGGTGTTAAAGTGGTGAAGATATATAGTGAAGAATATCCAGTCATAGCCAAAGTAGGTTCTATTAGAAGTATGAGTGCCCATGCCGATTACGAGGACCTTATGCAATTCTTAGGCTGCCAAAGCCCCGATTTAGTAAAGCAAATATTTGTAGTGCATGGTGAAGCCGAAGTGCAGGATCATTTTGCGGAAAGATTACGCAAAAAAGGGTTTAAAGATGTAATAGTGCCAGAAATGCACGAGACAGTGGAAATTGTATAATTAGGAGATTAATAATTAAAGCGCTAGAATAAAGTTTGGGGCGTGAAAATTTTATATTCCACTTTCTCGCATGGGTTCGTGCTTTGCTGAAAATTCTTAGCCACCGTATAGGCGCTCATTTTACTATCCATTATTTGATGTTTAGCCAATTCCAAAATTTGCGCATCGTTTAAATTTTCATTCACCCAAGCATTGGCTGCATCTTCTTCTAAAATGGTGGGCATTCTTTTTTTGACATTGTGAATCTTACTCATTAAGCCATTGGCTTCAGTGGTAATAATACCAAAGCTATTTTTAGTTTCTCCAGTATTTTGGTTGGTCCAA
>CAIJZF010000031.1 GCA_903825095.1 uncultured Bacteroidota bacterium
TAATTAGCACAGCAGAAAGAAGAGCTTTAAAAAATGGGTTAACTAAAACGGCTGTGCGCTTATCCGATTTTATGGGCATTATACCCGCCATTACCGGAAAAGTAGAGCTAGTATATGAAGGAGAGCAAGAAGGTGCTGAAGTCATTGCTAATCTTTTAATAGAAAAGGCCATTAGTACTTTATTTAAATTTCAATTTCCAAAAATTAGTAAACTAGAAAAGCAAAATGAAAAAAATGCTTACTCTGATTTACTTGATTGGTTTATTGCAGAAGGTGGCTTTGAATTATACGAAGACTTTGATGAGAAGCAATACAAGAAAGTATTAGATGATGTGAAGCCATTAGATGCCCTTATGAAAAAATACGCACCTGATACTAGTAAGGAAGACGCCTACTTTATGAAAGAATTTATTTTATGGGCCTTAGTAGAAAATAAAAAATTGAATAAAGAAAAATTAACAGAAGGCTTTTCTTTTAAAGATATTCTAGGGCATATGATTAATAAGCTATAAGCTAATTATAGTTGGTTGAATATATTTTACTTAGTAAAGTAAAATAACTGACTAAAATCATAGCAGATTTTACACTAATCCATGTTGTTTTGAGGCATTTATGACTCTACGCATAAAGCTATACTAGGGGTAATTTTAAATTTACATATCATTAAACACTAAAAAATAAATGATATGAAAAAAAAGAATTTACTATTTGTGCTGCTAGTTTCAAGTACTCTATTTGCCTGTAACAGCGCAGAAAATAATGAAGTCCAAAATAATAAAACAGAAGATGCTCAATCCATTGGGCAGTCAGGTGTTCAAGATGACGCTTCTCAAAAAAATGTGGTACAAGTGGCTATTAGCAGTAAAGACCACACTACACTAGTAACGGCCATTAAAGCAGGCGAATTAGTGGATGCCTTAAGTAATGCAGGGCCTTTTACGGTTTTTGCACCTACCAATGAGGCTTTTAATAAATTGCCAGCTGGAACAGTGGAGGGCTTATTAAAACCTGAATCAAAGGAAACATTAGTAGATATATTACAATACCATGTAGCTGTAGGAGTATATAAAGCAGAAGCATTCAAAGAGGGTCAAAATATTGGACAAGTAAACGGAGATAATATTAAAATTACAAAGAAAGAGGGTGCTTACTATGTTAATGGAACAGCTAAAATAATAGCGAGTATTCCTGCCTCCAATGGAATTATTCATGTAATTGATGGTGTCCTACTTCCTCCTAAAAAATAGTTTGTTCAATTTTGGTTTTGATATCATTGCTCAGACTTTTTTGTCTGGGCAATTTTTTGTGCTAGTACCATAGAGATACTAATAGCTCTTTGTTTAATTAGATCAGCATTAGGGCCTTCAAAATCTTCTTCCACCGTTTCTAGAAACAACTTATTCCATTGATCAAAATGCGTATTATTTAAAAGCGATAAATGATGTAAGTGTGTATGCAAGTTGACAGGGTTACCCGTATAGGTTCCTGTATAAAATAATGTGTTCTCCCAAAAATTATACATAATGGGCAAATGTTTATCCCAATTCACATTGGCTACTTCATTGAATATAAAACCCAATGTGAAATCAACTTTTATTTTAGCATAAAATTTATCTACTAAAATAATTATCTCTTTTCTAGAAACAATATCTGATTTCATAATTTTATTTATTAAAGTGTTGCAAGTAATTCATATACCATAAACTTATAAGTCTTTTCTATTGAACTTTCTAGTTGAAAAATATAAAGGAATAAATACCCAAACTAACAGTGTCATCAAAGCAATGCTTAATCCTAGCATAGTGCCAAAGAAGTCTTTAAAAATAGCCCCTGTATAACCCATCATTGCAGAAACATCTAATTGAAGTAAAATAAGAATCCTACCTAAATCAATAGGATTCAATGCACTCACTAGAATCATTGGCTTTTCTAATGGGTAATCGGAAAATTGAAATAATAAAAACAAAACAAAGCCATCAAATAATAAGGAGAAATACATCCAAAGCAAAATAGCCATTCCTATGCCTTTGGCCTTGTCTCTAATTTGCACTGCCGCCCATAAAGCAATTGTAACAAAAATGATACTTAATAAAACGCCCACTAATAATAACAAAAAACCAATGGCATTCAACTGAAAAACTAAAACAGGTATGCCTATGCCCATGATAAAGGCCAAGGATAATGAAATAGCAAGTCCAATAGAAAAACTTAACCAAATACTTATTCTTTTTAAGGGCTGGCTCACCAACAACTCAATGAATTCAGCGCTATTGTATATATAAATTGTTGAAAACAGAAGACTAAATAAAGGCACTATGATTAAAACAATATTCAACAAACTCAATAAGCCTTTATTAGCATTGTCTTCTAGGCTAAATAAACTTAAAGAAGTGGCTAATAATACTAGGGTGTAAATAATCATGATTCTACTTCTGAGAATATCGGTCATTATATATTTAACAATTTTTTTCATACTACTTAGTTTGTTTATTATTCACTGCTTGGTTTATTATTATACTTTTTTAGGTAATTATAAAAAAGTTGTGAATTATTTTTAATTGGCTTTTTCTAACATAACCCTAGCAATGGCTTTAGCTAATTTCTCTTCTCCGGTTTCCTCTCTAAGTTTATTAATAGGCTGATGAAAGCATAATTTGCCCTCTTGCATGTAAATAACTTCAGTCACTAAATCATCTAAATCACTTAAAATATGTGAAGTCACTAAAATTAATTTCCCATTGTCTTTTTCAGAAAGAATCTTCTCCTTTAGAATTTCAGAGGCAATAGGATCCAAGCCCGCTGTAGGTTCATCTAATATTAAAACGGCAGGGTTAAATAAAAAAGCTAAGGCTGCACTTACTTTTTGTGTAGTTCCTCCTGAAAGTGTTCCCATTCTTTTATGCAGTAGGCTATCTAACTTAAAGCTTTTAATAAGATCCACGTCCAAAGGCTGTTCTGTATTTCTTATATCTTTCATCATACCTAATACTTGCCCAATAGTCATATGCTCAGGGTATTTCCCAATTTGAGGCATGTAGCCTATTGCAGCCCTATATATCCAATCTTTAGTAATATTTTTATTATCAAAAGTAATAAAGCCGCTATTTGCAATAACCATACCTAGTATACATTTAATGAGCGTAGTCTTACCGCTACCATTCGGGCCAATTAAAATAATACATTCCCCTTTTTTACAATTAACAGAGACATTATCTAATGCTGTTAATTTACCATACCTTTTTGTTACATTATTTGCAATAATCATACTATTAATTTTAAAAAGCTTTACGCATTAAGGGTGTATTGTCTTTTAAATTTTCTGGAGTTAAACTGGGTATTAACTTTTCAGTCTTGTCTAGTAATGAAGTAATGAAACTTCTAAAGAGCATCATAGCCGGCGGATTCTGCTCCACGATCATTGAATACAAACTAACAGGCCTGTAAGGGATATCGCCCATTTTATCATGGTTTAAATCGTATCCTTCGTATTTATCCCAATAATTTCTATTGAATGTATTCAACACAAGACTCCCATTGGTACTAATATCAAATGTATTGCCCAGAAAATTATTTTGAGAAACTGTGATATCCATACAGCTTGCTTGTATTTTCATAGCCCAGCCATTGCTTTTAAAAACATTGTGACTCATATTTATTCTAGAAGCCCCTTCTAAATAAATACCAGTGGTGTTTTTTTCAAAGACATTACTAGCTATATAACTATCCGATATTTCTTTTAATAACAACCCATAAGCTGCATCACCCCAATTTTCCTTAAACTGGTTATTAAGCATAGTTACTTTTTTGGAAAACATGACGGCAACACCAGCTCCATTGCCTATAAAAGAATTAGACTCGTATATGTCGTTATTTGAAAACATGAAATGCAAACCATATCGAATATTACGAGTTGTGGTATTACATTTAATGAAGGAATTTTTCACGAATTCAAAGTAAATACCATCTCTATGCCCATCAACTATATTACCTATAATACGTAAACTGTCCGATTTCCAACAATGAATGCCATTGCCACTTTGCTGCTCTTCTTTATTATAAGCTTTTAATTGATTATTTTTTATAAGGCAGTTTTTTGCATATTGTAAGTAAATACCAAAATAAGTGTCGTCTAGTATATTGTTCTGTATGGTTACCTCTCTGCTATCGTAAATTTTTATGCCTGCATAATCATCTAAATTAGAAGTACCTGAATGGTAAATTTTAAAACCATCTATTACAACCTTATTAGCTTTTATAGAAAATACCTCGTACTTATTTTGACCATCTATAATGGGGTACTTATCTCCAATAAGTGTAAGCTGTTTGGATATAATCAAATTGCCTTCTTTGTAAGTTCCAGCATCTACCAAAATTGTGTCGCCATTACTAGCCATTAATATTGCCGAGCGTATTGATTTTACTTTCTTCCTAGGGCCTACATAAATTATATGTGCAAAAGATTCAGTACAAAAAATGAATGTCATCAATATGATAATGACTTTTTTCATTGTAGTAGTTCATTGAGCTTTACAATACTTCCTGTGTTATGTAAGATATAAAGCATCGCGCTGTCTTTATTAGAAAAAGCTGCATAAGAACCGTTCATAGGGCCATGAATTTGCTGGCTTTTAATGATAAAAGCCTCATTGGCATTCACTAAGAGGTGTGCGCCTATAAAATTAGTAAAGTAAATGTCAGTTTTTTTTAGTGAGGTCTTTTGAGCGTTATTTTGAGGGCTATTTTTGGGGCTATGCAAATAAGAAGCAAGGCACTGTGGGTCATCAAAAATAAAACTTTTTCCTTTTTCAGTTACTAAAATAACACCGAAGCGATTGTCAGAGACTGTCATCTTACAATAGCTACAAGCATCTTTCCCTATTTTAATAGAAGTTGGAATGGTATTACAAGCAAAAGCATTTGTCAATAAAAAAAGTAAGCCTAAAACACTAGCATTTATTGTTTTTTTGAAAGTTATAATTTTACTTTTATTTCTATAGGTAAAAATGGATAATACCAACAGCGCAAGCCCTACTAATATAAAAATCCACCCTCCAATATCCGGAACTGAATAAGCGCCAAAATTTAATAGTTGCTTATAACCAATAAGTGGAGGCTGATATGACATACCGGGTACTTTTATAGCTGCGTCTGGATTCAAATCATGTCCGTAATTATATTCCCAACGCCAAAAGTCTGCCATGGCTACTATTCCAAATAAAATAAAAAATGCCAATAATGTATAAAGAAGCTTTTTTCGAGCTACTATAGCGGTGATCAAACAAAACAGGGAAAAAAATAAAATAAAGTAAGGCAAAGCAATAAATTCTACAAAATCTTTTTCATGAAGTGTTTTCATTCCAATATAATGGTTCAACCCATTAATAATATCAACATTACCACCTAGTTTATTAGCATAAATGGAAAGGCCTAAACCTTCAGGATACTGTGGCGCATTTAATTCTATACTCCACATGGGCACGTATAATACCACTATTAATAAAATAGCACATAAAAATAAAACGATACGGCTATTCTTATTTAATTTATTTAAATTCATTAGTAATATTAAAAATCTAATTGAATACTAGAGGGTCTTGTTTATAAAACCCTCTAGTATCAAATTTTAATTATTATTTCTTATTTTTTTCTTTTCCTTCTGACTTCTCTTCTCCCTCCGCTTTAGGCATATTCGTGCCTAAGCTATAACTAAGTGGCACATTACTTCCAGCAGGTGATACTCTTACATATCCTTGCATTTCTTGGTGTAAAGCACTACAGAAATCGGTACAATAAATAGGCACCATGCCAACGCGATCTGGAGTCCACTTTAAGGTTTGTGTTTCACCTGGCATAATAAGTAATTCAGCATTGGCAGCACCTTTAATACCAAAACCATGTGGCACATCCCAGTCTTGCTCTAAATTGGTTACGTGGAAATATACATCGTCACCCAATTTAATACCTTCAATATTATCAGGAGAAAAGTGAGATCTAATAGCTGTCATGTATACATGTACCACTTTACCTTCTCTCACCACTTTAGTGGCACCTTCTCCAATAGATGCATATTTATGTTTGTTCTCGTCTAGCTTATAAAATTTAGTGCTATTGTTCTTAATTAAATCTGCAGGAGCTATTTGAGCATAATGCGGTTCTCCAATAGTAGGGAAATCTAAAATTAATTGCATTTTATCTCCACTGATATCATATAGTTGTGCACTTTGTGAAAGTTCTGGACCTGTTGGTAAATACCTGTCTTTTGTAATTTTATTATAGGCTACTAAATATTTTCCATTAGGATTTTTCGTATCTCCACCTGCAACTGTTAAGTGACCAACAGAATAATAAGTAGGTACACGGTCTAAAACTTTTAAATCTTTAATATTCCATTTAACCACTTCAGAAGAAACAAAGAAGGATGTATAGGCATTGCCTTTATTATCAAATTCAGTATGCAAAGGCCCTAGTCCAGGCTTCTTCACTTCACCATAAAGAACAGATTCGTATTTCAATACAGGGATACCTTCAAAACTACCAATGAAGTCTTTAGCTTGAATGGTTTTAAGCATCTTATCAAATCCAAAAACTGGAATAATAGCAGCTAATTTCCCACTTCCTACAATATACTCTCCTGTAGGACTTACATCACAACCGTGTGGAGATTTAGGACAAGGAATAAAATAACATAAATCTTTTAATGTTTTAGAATCTAATACTATTACTTCTGTTTTAATTTCCGAAGTCGCGGTATGCGTTTTTTCATTATATGTGTTATGTGCATATCTTACACTTTTCTTTTTGCCCATACCAGCTTTTAAATATTCTTCCGCTTTCTTCCAATTAACAGCTAAAATAAAGTCTTTATCTTTTTGTGAAGCATTCACTTCTAAGAGTGTATTGGCTTGCTCAGTATTATAGCATGAGAAGAAAAACCAACCATGAGAAACGCCTTTACCAGCCCTACTTAAATCAAAATTAAAACCTGGGCATTCGATTTGAAAAGCCAATTCCATTTTTCCATCTTCTTTTTTAACACTAATAAAGCTTAAAGTACCTTTGAAATTCTTTTTATAAGTATTAATAGGCACATCTCCATTTACATCATCTGGAGGAACACTAAATCTAGTTCCAGCAACTACATACTCTGTGTTTTCAGTTAGAAATGGTGAAGAGTGATTACCTGCACTATTAGGTAATTCTATAATTTCAGCAGTTCTAAATGTTTTTAAATCAATACGCGCTACTCTTGGAGTATTATTAGCATTACCAAAAACCCATTTCCCATCATAATCTCCATTGGTTTTAGATAGTTGTACATGGTGTAAATCATCCCAAGGCACAAAACCATGAGAAGTATTTAACATAGGTTTTGTTTCTTCACTAAACCCGTACCCTTTTTCTGGGTCAACCGAGAAAACGGGTATCACTCTTAATAAACGGCCAGAAGGTAAACCATAGGCACTCATTTGACCACTAAAACCACCAGAAACGAAATTATAAAATTCATCATACTTGCCGGGCGCTACATAAACCTTTGCAGCCGCATCAGCACTAATGGTATTATTAGCATTTTTGGGTTTACAAGAAACCATTGTAAAGAAACAGGCTGCTAAAAATAATAGCCCCTGTTTATAATTTAAATTTTTCATAAATGAATATTTGAAGTTGAGTAAAATATGTTTATATAAAACTGTATCTATTTTTTTGAATCATTCTTACGCATGAATTCATAAATATTTCTTGCATCATCATCAGTTACATTTTGATTGGGCATACGCACTAAACAAATTTCTAGTTGAGCTTGTGCTTTAGGATCCTTATTTAACATAGCGTCTGTATTGGTCACAAAATTCATGATCCATTCAGGCTTAAACCTTTCTGTTACTCCTTTCCAACCTGGACCTACTAATTTTTCTGAACTAAGTTTATGACAAGCGCTGCATTTTACTGCGAAAACTTTTGTGCCCGCTTGCACTAATTTTTCATTAATGGTAGCTCCCACCTCTACTTTGGTAAACTTACCCTCACCTCTTTGTGGATCATAGGAAGGATTTGCATTTACATCGCTCGATGAAGCAGCAACTGCATCGCTTGCTACAGTTTGTTCTCCACCACAAGCATATAACATTGTTAAAACCATCAAAATGGATAATGTTTTTTTCATACTAATAATATTTTAATGAATGATCCCACAAGATTAGAACAGCTAGAAACTAGTTTTTATGCGTTCACTCATAATACAGTTTGAATGTATAAAACGAAAAGCGTGAGCTAATGCTAATAGGTTGATTATCTAGACATTAAAATCAAATAGGGCCATTTATGATATATCTCATAAGAGTTATGACTACTGTCATCATTTTATCAACCATAAAAAAATAGTTTAGTAGCTAAATCATAAAAATGATTATAGATATAAATACATTATTAGCATGGGGGGCTGTTTATAAAAAAGTGGGGCGTAACGAAGTCATTTTTTCAGAGGGTTCAGAATGCAGCTATTACAATCAATTAGTCTCTGGCATTGTCAAATGGGTAAATATAGATGAAGAAGGGAAAGAATACATTCAAACTATGATTGAACCAGGAGAATGCTTTGGGGAGCTTCCCCTTTTTGATGATGGAGTATACGCAGCCTCCGCTGTAGCGGAGGAAGAAGTGGTTTTAATTAGACTTCGAAAAACCACATTCTTACAACTCATCAAAGAAAACAATGAAATTCATTTTGCATTCACAAAATTATTAGCCAAAAGGGTTCGATTTAAATTTTTGCTATTAAAGTCAATTGCTTATCATGCGCCAGAAGTAAGAATTTCTGCATTATTAAATTATTTAAAAAAAGAGAATAAAAACTTCTGTGCCAACTGTAATCAATTAAAGCTCACCAGACAACAAATTGCAGATATGACTGGCCTTCGAGTTGAAACAGTGATAAGGTCTATGCGAAGTATGCATGATAAAGGCGATTTAGTCATTGAAAGAGGTAAGGTTTATTACTAACTATGATTAAACGCATAAAATAAGTTGGTAGCCTAAATAACTTTGCAAACAAATAAACAGTATGGGCAAATTGCCTCCGCATTGGATAAGAATTTCAATTATTAATTTACTTATAGTAGCTTTTGTAGGGGTTATCCTGCGCTATAAAATTGCCTTTGCATTGCCCTTTGTGGATCAAAAGCACCTACTACATGGACATTCTCATTTCGCATTTGCAGGTTGGATCAACCAAACCATAATGGTGCTAATACTTAATGCCATCTCTAGGCATCAAGAAGATACACTCATAAAAAAATACAAGCTTCTTATATACATAAACCTATTCACGGCCTATGGCATGCTTATTAGTTTCGCCATTTCGGGGTATGCACTATTCTCTATTAGTTTCTCCACTTTATCTATTATCAATTCATATGTCTTTGGTATTATCATTTGGAAGGAATTAAATATATCTAATAAAAAATTGACTAGCTATTGGTGGTATAAGGCTGCTATCGTATTTAATATGATATCCTCAGTTGGCGCATTTACTTTATCCTTTCTAATGGCAAGTAGTAGTATTAATCAAAATTATTATCTCTTAGCGGCATATGCTTTTTTACACTTTCAATATAATGGATGGTTCTTTTTTGCTTGTATGGGGCTATTTATTGCTCAAATTGAAAAAATTAAATCCGTAGATAAAAAATTAAAAATAATTTTTTGGTTATTTAGTGCAGCTTGTATACCTGCCTATTATTTATCAGCACTGTGGTTGCCTATGCCAGTAATTGGATATGGTATTATTGTATTAGCCGCTGCCGCTCAGTGTATTGGATGGGGAATGCTTCTTCTTATCCTCTATAAAAATCATACCCAATTCCTTACCTTATTTAATAATAAAGGCAGGTGGTTAATTTACCTATCAGGTATAGCACTCAGTATAAAATTATTATTACAATTGTTATCCACTATTCCTTCTTTAAGCCAATTGGCATTTGGATTTAGGCCTGTTGTCATTGGCTATCTTCATCTTATGTTATTAGGGGTTATATCCTTATTCCTACTAGGTTATATATTGGCAAATCAGCTCATTAAAATAGGCAGGTACACTAAAATGGGAAGTATTGTATTTATAATAGGCATCATCGTTAATCAAATGCTTTTATTAGTACAAGGCGCTTCGGCTATGAATTATATTGGTATACCTTATATAAATGAAAGCTTATTTGCAGCTGCTATTCTAATGTTTATAGGATTAGTATTTATAAATGTACAAAGTGACTACAATCACAAAATTGGAAATTAAATTCCTTCAATTTTATATAAAATATATACAAATATGAAAAACATTGAAGAAGCAAGCTTAAAAAATATTGCATTAGACCATTTTGAATTTATTCCTATTTTAGAAAAATACAGTTTAGACTTTTGCTGTCGTGGTAAAAAAACATTGAAAGAAGCCTGTATAGAAAATAATGTATCGCTAGAAAGTATTTTAGCGGAAATAAATGAAGTAGGTATACCCATTAAAGTTCAAATGCCTTTTAATGAAATGTCAGCAGAAGAACTTATATCTTATATTTTAATTCATCATCATTTTTACGTTAAAAATGCCATCCCTACTATTTTAAACCATTTAGAAAAAGTAGTCAATAAGCATGGCGAAAAATACCCACAGATGATTAAAGTATTAGCCTTATTTAATGCGGTATCTGATGAATTAATGCCACATATGCAAAAGGAAGAACAAATTTTATTTCCTAGAATTAAAATTATTTTTGGAACAGATGAAAATGCGATTGCCTCTCAAAAGGTAATTGGTTTTATTGACGGACCCATAAGTGTAATGGAAATTGAACATGAAAAAGCAGGAGATTTATTATTTGAAATAAGAAAAATCACCCACCAGTACAAAGCCCCTGAAACTGCTTGTACAACTCATCGTGTATGTTTAGAGGAATTAAAAGCGTTTGAAGAAGATTTACATCAGCATGTGCACCTAGAAAATAATATTTTATTTCCTATGGCAAAATTGAAGATGCAAAATTAAAAATGCAAAACTAATTTCTTTTAATACTTGCTTTTTTCTGTATAATTTCTCCACTAGCTGTTATGCCTGTCACTGAAATGGTATAATTTGTATTAACATCTCCGGTATAAAATTCAACCTGTGCTTTGCCATTAAGGTTTGTATATAAATGTCCATTCCAATACAAGGTGGACCTATTATCATTAAAGGATGCTTTTTTAATATCCAAATTGGAATAATCTGGAGTATTAAATAGGGGTGCTAAATGATAAGAAGCTGGATTGTATATTAAAGTACCGTATTGTTCATAATGATTGGTGAAATTCGAATTTCTTTGTGTATTAATAAGAATGACCCCATTGGATGACATGGTTCCATAATAAGAGGCTTCAGGGCCTGACAAGACTTCTACAAAGTCTATAATATCAGGTGATATACTTGCTATTGCTGCCATTACTGGACTACTTTGAAAAGACAAAGTGCCTAGTTCATCAGGAACGTATTGTGGACCACTACCTCCTGCCATCATTACACCATCCACAATGAGTAAGGGCTCGTCTTTAGCACTTGCGCCAAAAGAAGTAAGTCCTCCTAAGGTTAAAAAGCCACCCCTTAAATGTAAGCCTGGCATCATTAACATGGCATTACTTGCATCGTTGCGGTTAATATTCTGCATAGCCTCTCCAGTCATTACATGTGAAAAAAGACTTACTCTTTTACTAGTATTATAAGAAGTACGCTTGATACTAGATTTTACAAATACCGATTGAAGCCATTCTTTCCCCGTTCCTCTATAAATATCCTTGAAATTAGTATTGCGCAAATTGCTAATATAGTCAAGATCATTTATTGGAAATTTCTTTTTTAAAGAAAGAGGTGTAGAAAATTTCGGAAAAGGAGAAGTAACATCAATCACTATTTTTTCATCCACTTTAGTTCCTTTTAAGGTAGCAACTTGCAAAGTAAAAGCTACACTATCTAAATAGGGAGGAACCCTAAACTCAAACTCTCCTCTAGTATTAGTGGTATCGGTATCAAAAAGATAAAATCTTTTATTCGTATAAATTGTAACTACTCTATTTGCTACCGGTAGTTTCTTTTTATTAAGAATTCTACCTTTAATACTTGTTAAAAGGGTGTCCACAGGAAGTTCTAATGGTTTTATGACTATTTTATTAGCTATTGCCTGCTGGCTATAATTTTTCCCTTTAAAAATCATGGGCTGACTTAGTAATTCAAGCTCATTATAATTATTAGTGGGTTCTAATAAGGAAGCAATTTCATTACTTGTACTATTGCTAGTATGTTTAATGGCATTGTCATCTGTAACGGCAATAGACAGTGCTGTAAAATTAGGATTTAATACAGAGTCTCCTTTGTACAAGGTTAGTAACACTTTATCTCTTGTAGTATAATTTTCTTTATCGGTACTAATGACTAATTCTTCTTTTGGCTTTGTAATAAAAATTGTTCTTTCACTAACCACTTCTTGCGCTTCATTAAATAATAATAGTTTTGAAATACCCGCAGGGAAATAAGATTTAGGAATATTCAATTCATACATGTCCACGCCTACACTTGCAAAGCAAAGACTATCTTTATTAATACCTAATATATAAGATTGCTTGCCTTTCTGATATAATGAGTCGCCCTGAGAAACCACTACCTTAAGGGTTGTAGGCGATTGCTCTTTTATTGAAATTTGACTAGCATAATAATTCATTGAAGGCAAGGGCGCTTTAACTAATTGCTTCTCCCATTTAAAATTGGCTGCATAGTTTTTAGACTTTGAAACGAAAAAGGATATTTTACCCAATCCTGTTGCACTATCTGTTTTAAACCAGGTTAATGCTGAGCTATCTATATTGTCATTGATATAACCTTCAATTTGTAAGGGATTGTTATATTCATCCACTACCTTAATAGCAATAGTGGTATTGGTGCCTGCAATAATTTCTCCCCCTTCTGGATAGAAAAGTATACGAGGAGGCTTAGTACTAATAAGTTTTACTTTTTCTTCAATAGGGGTGGCTACTAATGTAGAAGGGAATTTTTTGTTGGCAACATATATAGGTGAAACTAATACAGCATTGGTATCATACTTTTGTATAGTGGCAGTATATAATCGTAACCAATAAAAACCTTCTCGTAAGGAATCCGATAATTTAATAAGGCCTTCTGTTTTCTGACTTGGAATGTTTAATAATAACTGAGCAACTGCAATGTCCTTTTCATTCACTAAATCAACAAATAATGTTTTACTGTGAGAAAAATATTTATGTGATAATGAATTTACAATCCAGGCTTTAAACCAAAGTTCTTCTCCCGCTACAAAAATATTTTTATTGGTTTGAACAAATAATTTCTCAGTAGTGCCTGCTCTTAGATCACTAATAAAGCGGCCTGCAAGGCTATCGGTGTTTTCAATATTTTTTTGTGCAATAGCAAGATGGGTTGCTAAAACAATACAAACACAAAAAATATATTTTAAGGGGGTAAACATATGGCTAATTTCAATACTTAAAATTAGAACTTAATCCATATAAAAAATTAAAAATGGATGAATGGCACCAAAAAAAA